>JABSRT010000041.1 GCA_013214945.1 Gammaproteobacteria bacterium | reverse complement strand
AAAGAACGTTTTAGCTCAACTAACTCGATGGTTAGGAGCAGCGCTTGGAACCCTGTGGTTCGTTGCGTTGGGAGGCACATAATACGCTTTCCCATTTCGAAGTCAACGTTTAATTTAAGTTTCTTTTAACAAGAAGTTAAACCAATCTATTTCCTTCTCTAACCCGCTTCAGCACTTGCTTTCGTAAGCTGCTTTCCCGTTTCAGTGAGGCGCATTATAGGGAACTCTCGGTCGTTAGCAAGCGCTAATATCAATCTTTTATTTGATCGGTTACATTCCACACAAAGAGCAGGAAATTGCGTCATATTTCGATTAATATGAGTTATAAACTCGCATTAACTAGGGAAAATGTAATGAAAGCAGTATTACGACACTTTAAAGGTATTTACCCAACGCTTGGTCAAGGCACTTATATAGATAGTACATCTGTCGTTTGCGGCGACATTCATTTAGGCGACGATAGTAGTGTATGGCCATTTGTTGCAATACGTGGCGATGTTAATATTGTGCGCATCGGTGCACGTACTAATATTCAAGACGGCAGCGTTTTGCATGTTACTCGCAAAAGTGATCTTAACCCGACCGGTAATCCCTTAATCATTGGCGATGATGTCACTATTGGTCATAAGGTAATGCTGCACGGCTGCCAATTAGGTTCGCGGATCTTGGTTGGTATGGGTGCTATCATTATGGATGGTGTCACGGTGCAAGATAATGTCTTTATCGGGGCAGGTACATTAGTGCCACCGAATAAGACATTAGAGTCTGGATTTTTATACGTTGGCAACCCAATGCGTAAAGCGCGACAATTAACCGAGGCCGAGATGGCATTTTTAGCCAAATCAGCCGTTAATTATGTCGAGTTGAAAAATGACTACTTAACGCAGCTATAAAACATTAGAGCCACAATTCGTTTTTATCATTCAGATGCTCATCATCAATCGCTTGCTGGGCATCTTCTTCAATATCAAATTGAACCAACTGACATTGATTAATCAACTCTTGCTTGTCACTACTATTAATAGCTAGCGTCTTTAAATAAGTAGCACTTAGATAACATTGCACTAATGCGCCACCATACTGAGCACTAAACGAAACCTGTTGCGCCGTCTCGTCCCAATTCATGTCGTCATTAAACAAGATGCCTTGATTCATAAACTCGCTCGTAAATCATCTAATACGTTTTTCGTTTCAGGACTGACACCGCGCCACAATCTAAAACTTTCAGCAGCTTGGCCAACCAGCATGCCCAAGCCGTCTAAGGTATGTACTACACCTAGCTCTCTTGCCCAACTTAAAAAGCAAGTTTCTTCACTGCCGTAGGCCATGTCATAACAACATTGAGCCGCTGCTATTACCGCCGGATTAATCTTTGGTAATTGATTAGATAGACTGGCTGACGTTGAGTTGATCACAATATCAAAATCACTAGTTAACCTACCCAAATCAACCGCATTGATTTCACCAGAGCCATTAAATGTTTCGGCTAATAATTGCGCTTTATCGAACGAGCGATTTGTGATCGTAAGGCAGCTCGGCTTCTGGGCAAGTATTGGTAAGATACATCCGCGTGCTGCGCCGCCTGCACCAATGAGCAGCACTCGTTGGCCCGTGATATTAATGTTGTTCGCGAGAATATCGCCAACTAAGCCCTGACCATCGGTATTGTCACCAACAATAGTACCGTCATCTTTAAAAATTAAGGTATTAACAGCGCCGGCCGCTTGCGCCCGGTCAGATAATTGGTCGGCGAGCTCAAATGCCTGCTCTTTAAACGGTACGGTAATATTACAGCCTTTACCCCCCGCCGCTTTAAACTCACCAATAAAGCGTTCAAATTGACCTAATTCAACCAACTGTTTCTGGTAATTAATTTTCTGGTCGGTCTGATTGGCAAATTGCTCATGGATCACCGGAGAGCGACTGTGCTCAATTGGATTACCTACTACAACATATTGATCCATCGTCACACCCTTAATTGGTTATTCGCTATCGTTAGCTTGCTGTTCAATTAATTTAGCTACTTGCTGCTCTAGTACCACAAGCTTTTCTCGAGTACGTAATAACACTTGAGTTTGCACGTCGAATTCTTCACGTGATACGACATCAAGTTTGCTAAGCTGAGCTTGCAAAATTTGTTTGGTTTTTGTTTCGAAATCATCAGCGAATGCTTTAACGCCTGGTGGCAATGAACCAGCTAACTGTGCGGCGATTTCTTCTAGTTTTTTAGGGTTTATCATTAAATGCTCCTCAATTTCCACTATTGTACCTCCCGTAGGGCGGGTTTTAAAAGCACAATTACTGCGTTACTTATTTTGATAAGGGAATAAGCATTACCTTCAATAAGTGCCTTGTGCATGTCCTTTTACTTTTTGTAAATTAAGGGCTCGCCCAAAACATGCATTTCCGTAGCTCACGGGTATGAATTGGGGTAAAATTCGCTAGTCCGAGTTTAAGAGAATTATTATGAAGTTAAATCCACAACAAAATGAAGCTGTTCATTATATCGATGGCCCTTGCTTAGTGCTCGCTGGAGCTGGCAGCGGCAAGACGCGCGTTATCATCAACAAAATTGCTTATTTAGTCGAAACTTGTGGATATAAAGCACGCAATATCGCAGCCGTCACCTTTACAAATAAAGCGGCCCGCGAAATGAAGGAACGTTTAAGTCAAACTCTCGGTAAAAAAGAAGCCAGAGGTTTAACTATTTCCACGTTTCACACCTTGGGTTTAACAATCATTAAACGCGAAATAAAAACGTTAGGTATGAAGTCAGGTTTTACCTTATTCGACGGCCAAGACACACTTTCGTTGTTAAAAGAGCTGACAGACAAAGAACTTGACGGCGACAAAGATCAGCTTAGCAATCTGCAAAACATGATTTCCAACTGTAAAAATGATTTGCTGGTGCCAGAGCAAGCAATGAGTCAAGCAGATTCAGGCCAGGACGTTTTATTTGCGCAATTATACCAGCGCTATCAAAATCAATTAAAAGCTTATAACGCCTTAGACTTTGATGACCTGATCATGATGCCAACCTTGCTGCTTAAAAATAATGCCGAGGTTCGCGAGCGGTGGCAAAATCGTTTTCATTATTTATTAGTCGATGAGTATCAAGATACCAATACTAGTCAATATGAAATGGTCAAATTATTAGCGGGCACCCGCGGTAAATTAACCGTGGTAGGCGATGACGATCAGTCAATTTATTCATGGCGTGGTGCCAAGCCACAAAACTTAGTGTTATTGCAAACTGACTTCCCGAATCTTAAACTGATCAAATTAGAACAGAATTATCGTTCAAGCAGCCGCATTTTACGTTGTGCCAATATCTTAATTGATAATAATCCCCACGTTTATGACAAAAAGCTATTTAGTACCCTAGGAGACGGCGCGATGCTGCGCGTGATCTATGGCAAAAATGAAGAGCATGAAGCGGAACGAGTCGTCGCGGAAATCATTCGTCATAAGTTCATGAATAAAACCGCTTATAGTGACTTTGCTATTTTGTACCGTGGTAACTTTCAATCGCGAATATTTGAAAAATCCTTAATGACCAACAGGATCCCTTACAAAATAAGTGGCGGTACCTCATTTTTTTCCCGCAGCGAAATTAAAGACATTATGTCTTATCTCAAGTTGCTCGTTAATCCTGATGATGACACCTCGTTTCTTCGCGTAGTTAACTTACCCAAGCGTGGTATCGGCCCCGCTACCCTCGAAAAACTCGGCAGTTATGCCAACATGCGACATTTAAGTTTATTCGCCGCCAGTTTTGAGCTGGGTTTAGAGCAAACACTACAAGGTGAGAAGCTGCAAACGTTGCAACGATTTACCCGCTGGGTCGTTGAGCTTGGTGATCAAGCCGAACGAGGAGACCCATTAGAAGCCGTACGACAAATCGTGCGTGACATAAATTACGAAGATTGGCTTTACGAGACGAGCCCCAGCGGTAAAGCCGCTGAAATGCGAATGAAAAATGTCAGCCAGCTGTTCACTTGGGTCAGTGGCATGTTAGATGGTGACGATTTAGATGAAGCCATGACTTTACCTGAAGTGGTTACACGATTAACCCTACGCGACATGATGGAACGCGGAGAGGAAGACGAGCAAGCTGATCAGGTACAACTAATGACGCTGCACGCTTCAAAAGGACTCGAGTTTCCGATCGTATTCATGGTGGGTATGGAAGAAGGGCTGCTGCCTCACCAAACCAGTATTGACGAAGACAACATTGAAGAAGAGCGTCGGCTCGCTTACGTTGGCATCACCCGTGCCCAGCGAGAGCTTATTTTTACGCAGGCCAAAGAGCGTCGCCAATATGGTGATGTATTTAAACCAACGGGCAGCCGATTTTTAGATGAGTTGCCGCAAGACGATTTAGAGTGGGAATCTCGCAAACCACGCCCAACTCAAAAACAACGTAAAGAAACAGCAAGTTCAGCCATTGCTAATTTACGTGCGATGCTCAAAAAATAACATCCGGCAGAAAACAAAGTGACAATAAAGCTAGCCGTACATTAAGTTTTACACATAAAAAAGCCACCGAGATTACTCGATGGCTTTTTTTAGCTCAAGATATCGCTAATTAGATAGCGTTAGTCATGTACTCAATAGCAGATTTTAGCTCATCATCGCTACACGACATACAAGTACCTTTTGGTGGCATTGCATTGAAGCCATTTAAAGCATGAGAGAATAACGTTTCAATTCCCTGCGCCTTACGAGGACCCCAAGCTGCTGCATCGCCATACTTTGGCGCGCCAGCAGCACCTGTTCCGTGACAACCAAAACAGCTCGCTTGATATACTTGCTCGCCAGAACGAGGACCTGCAGGTTCCGCAGCAACCTCAGCCACAGCGCTTGCAAGGTAAACACCACCAACTGGCTGAATACGTTTTTGAATTTCTTCGTTAGACTGTCCTGCAGCACTAACAGCCATCGACATTGTTAATGCCGTTACTAAACCTAATGCTAATTTAGATACACGAATGCTCATGTCGTTAAACCCCTGACTATATATTGAATTTTTTATCGCAATATTATAACTCGTTCTGAATCAATTAACATAGCCAAGCGCGTAGTTAAATAACGCTTATTGCTCAAAAACAATTCAATGCGCTTTTTTTTAGACCAGTTGAACTTTTTTTTGAAATTTATAGTAGACGAAATCAAATAAAGCCCTTATTATATGCATCCGCAGTACGGATACGCGCCCATAGCTCAGCTGGATAGAGCGTACCCCTCCGGAGGGTGAGGCCAGGAGTTCGAATCTTCTTGGGCGCGCCAAACGTGAGAATTGTGGAAAGTAATTTATTGTGGTGGCTATAGCTCAGTTGGTAGAGTCCCGGATTGTGATTCCGGTTGTCGTGGGTTCGAGCCCCATTAGCCACCCCATTAATTTACAGCAAGAAATAGAAAATATGTCGGTGATTAGCGCAGCTTGGTAGCGCATCTGGTTTGGGACCAGAGGGTCAGAGGTTCGAATCCTCTATCACCGACCACTTTTTCTAACCCCTCTAGTACAAACTTATCTAATAAAACTCCATAGAAAACCAATTAAAACAATAACTCATTATGTCATGCCGATTTCCAGTCGTTGCGAGATAGTCATTGTGTGCACGAACCGATCGACATAGTAGAGGTTCGAATCCTCTATCACCAACTACTTCGGTAATCCCATCTAACAAAATTCTAAGTTACACACCCACACTCAATTTTCAAAGAATAACAGATCTCTTCATTAAACCGTTGACCTGATTTCAACTACTCATTGTTATAAACCAATTTTGTTCCACTATAATTCGTCGCTATTAATCAATCGAGTACCTTATATTCATCCGTTTATCTTACGTAAGACCAGCTCTTCATTGAACATAGATAGGTAATTGGAGTTCTCGGCTAATACTATTTAGCAAAATATGGCGGCGTAAACCTTCTCAGCATAGCCGGATTAACAGTCCAACTTTTATTGTTTAACACAAATTAACTAAACCCTACTTATCAATTCCTTAATAACAGTCCATAGTTCAAACTCCAATAATATGACTAAATACTCGTATAAAAATAGTAATCACCATTAGCTTTGTCGGTTTTAGTATAAATTTAGTACTATAATTAAGCCCACTGCAAAATGGATCTCACTGCCTCTTGCTAGGTGTTTGCAGCATCCAATTTTAGGCCGAGCAATATAGGGAATTATATAAACTCTACCTTGAGGATAACCCTATGGACACCGAACGAATATCCGCCTTAAGAAAATTTGTTGCTCCCGAATATATCTATGGCACAGGCTCCAGAGAATTAGTCTCTAGGTATGCGCAAAATTTAGAATTATCAAAGATTATGCTAGTGACTGATAAAGGAGTGAAAAAAGCAGGCTGGAGTGATGAAGTCAGGCAATACCTGACCGATGATGGTATTGAAACTATCATCTATGATGAGGTATCTCCGAATCCAAGAGATTATGAAGTCATGAAAGGTGCTGACATTTTTCTCGAGCAAGGCTGTGATTCGATTGTTGCAGTAGGTGGTGGCAGCGTGATGGATTGCGCCAAAGGAATCGGGATTGTTGTATCTAATCAAAAGCATATCTTGTCTTTTGAGGGTGTTGATATGATTTTCATACCACCGCCGCCATTAATATGCCTCCCGACAACGGCGGGTACATCGGCCGATGTATCGCAGTTTTGTATCATTACCGATACTAAAAAAATGGTAAAAATTGCTATCATCAGCAAAATGACAATCCCCGACGTCTCATTGATTGACCCTGAAATGACCCTAACAATGCCTTTGACGTTAACGGTTGAGACAGGACTTGATGCTTTAACTCATGCTATTGAAGCATTTGTCTCAAATGCCCACTCCCCTATGACTGACTTAAACTCATTAGAAGCGATTAGGTTAATCAATAAAAACCTACCAAAGGTCTTTGAAAACCCCGAACGCATGGAGTATAGAGAGCCCATGATGTTAGGCAGCCTATATGCCGGGCTTGCTTTTTCTAATGCGAGTCTAGGAGCGGTTCATGCAATGGCACATAGCCTAGGAGGTTTAAAAGACTTGCCTCATGGACTTTGTAATACCATTTTACTTGATAAGGTAATTGATTATAATTTTGACGCTGCAAGTTCACGCTATCGAAAAATTGCAGATGTATTCAATCTAAAAGCAACGAAACCTAGTGATCAACTAGTGCGTGATGATTTGAATAAATTTATTAAAGACATCAAGCAACAGCTAGGTGTCGACAAAAAACTTTCTGAATTAGGTCTGCTTGAAACTGACATACCTTCGTTATCAGCACATGCTATCAATGATGCTTGTATCGTAACTAACCCCAAAAAAGCCTCCTTACAAGACTTAAAGAGAATTTATGAGAAAGCCATCTAATAACGAAGTCCGCAATTCAATTATTGGGCTTGGAGATAAGTCAATAAAGAAAAATTATTACCCTCAACTGAAAAATAAAATTAAGGAAATCAAGGAGCTTAATAAAACTTTAGAGGAAAAAGTAAGATTAAGAACCAAAGAACTGCTTGAGCAAAAAAACATTTTTGAAACTCTGTTTGTTGATACCGCAGATGCATTAGTGCTTATCAAGGATGGTAAATATATAGAGTGTAATAATGCTCTACTTAAAATGCTAATGTGTAAGGATAAAAAAGAATTCTTGAGCTTACAACCACATCAAATATCACCTGAATATCAACCAGATGGAACGCGATCTGATGTCAAAACTGAGAGACTAATTACGCAATGTATAAAACACGGACAACTTGAGTTTGACTGGGTTTACACCAAAAAAAATGGTGCTCACTTTTGGGCTAATATGCTAATGACCAACATCATTATAAATGATGAAGTTGTCATTCACGCAGTATGGAGGGACATCACCGATAAAAAAAATCTTGAACAGGAAGTCCAACAAAGAAATGATGAGTTGCAAAAAACGAATAACAACCTGCAGAAAACGATAATTAATTTAGAAAAAACCCAACATCAATTAGTAGAATCTGAAAAGATGGCTAGCTTAGGTGGACTTGTTGCTGGTATTTCTCATGAAATCAATACACCGATTGGCGTTGGGGTTACTGGAGTTTCACATTTATTAAATATAACTCAACATATAAAAAACGACTATGAAAACAACTGTATGACACAAGAAAGTTTTAAGATATTTTTAGATTCAGCGATAGAAGCCTCCAACTTAATTAGCGCTAATTTGGATCGGGTGGCTGACTTAGTTAATAGCTTCAAGAAGATATCCGTTGATCAAACATCAGAGGAGAAAAGAGAGTTCAATATTAAAGAGTACTTTCACGAAATTCTATTAAGTGTGAGCCATATTTTAAAAAAACATAATTTTACAGTCGAAGTAAATTGTACTGATGGGCTATTAATAAATTCATACCCAGGAAGTTTTTCCCAAATTATCACGAACCTAATTATTAATTCAATTAATCACGGCTATGATGATAAAAAAGAGGGCTGCATAACGTTAGAGGCAACCGAACAAGCTGGTTATTACTCGGTGATCTATAAAGATGACGGTAAGGGAATACCTAAAGATAATATTGAAAGAATATTCGACCCATTTTTTACCACGAGCCGTGGCAGCGGCGGAACCGGTCTAGGTTTGTATGTTGTGTATAATATTGTTACGACTAATTTAAATGGCAGTATTGATTGTATTAGCGAAGACAATCACGGCGTAGAATTCCACATAGTAATCCCTAAAAACCCGCCAGCTTTACTCAGTGAAAAATTATAGTTTACTGCTTTTAGTACTAACCATCGGTGTTTGTTTTTTGATAACGTGATCGTATGGGCTATATATCAGAATCACACACAAATTAGAAAAGTAACGATGGGGCTTGCGTTAAAAGCACAATCGTATAACTAACCAATTGTGCCAATATATGAAATGTCTAATATGGGGCTAAGCCTCAACCACTTCAAAACTGTGAGTTATTTCGACAGCCTTCTCGAGCATTAATGCTACCGAACAATACTTATCTGCTGACAAAGATACTGCGCGCGCTACATGCTTTTCACTGACATTGTTGCCTGTCGCAATAAAGTGTAAATGAATTTTAGTAAAGTAACGTGGCGCTTCTTCACGACGCTCAGAGTCTAAAACAACGCGAACACCACGAATATCTTGGCGCGCTTTTTTAAGAATGCTGACGACATCGACCGAGCTGCAAGCTCCAACCGACATTAACACCATTTCCATTGGGCTCGGCGCTTTTGAGTCTTGACTGTTTCCATCCATAATAACCTGATGGCCAGACTCTGATTCGCCAATAAATGTTTCATTTTCTACCCAGTTAACGCTTGCTTTCATTGTGTTTCCTATCAATCTTAAGTTTGTCTTTCCGTAGTATATTTAGCTATATCGCAGACGGTGGAAAGTCTTTGCGCTACTTGTATAAAGCTAATATCTCATTCACTTTTAACCGCTTGCCAGCTTTTTGGCTAATGGTTCTTTTAACCTGTTTAATCGTTAACTCAGCATTGTGATAAAGATTTCTGGTTAACTCTAAGTCGTGATTACTGATCAATACTGGAATTTTAGCGGCCTGAGCCTGCTCCGCCACTTGCGCTAAATCTTGCTGATCTATCAGCTTAAAACCTTGACCAGAGTAACTCGTGAAGCTCGCCGTTGGTGATAATGGTGCATATGGAGGATCGCAATAAATCACATCTCCTGCTTTAGCCTGTTTAAAGCTTTCTCTAAAACAGTGAGAAGTGAAGGTAGCTTGTTGCGATTTCTCAGCAAAGTTCCACAGTTCAGCTTCGGGGAAGTAGGGTTTTTTATACCGACCAAACGGCACGTTATAACCGCCTTTTAAGTTATAACGACAAAGACCGTTATAACCATGGCGATTCATATACAAAAAATAAATCGAGCGCTCAAATGAGTCCGAAGTGGCATTAAACCGCTGCCGGATATCATAATATCGCTCACTGGTATTACCGTCAGCATTAAATAGTTTGCGCGATTCCGCAATGTACTCTTTAGCATCTGATTGTATTAGTTTATACAAATTGATCAGATCTTGATTAACATCATTAAGTAAATAATGTTTGTAATCAGTATTAAGAAAGACAGAACCGGCCCCTACAAAAGGTTCAACGAGACGATCCCCCTGCGGCAACAACTGGCTGATATCATCGATTAGGCCGTATTTACCACCGGCCCATTTTAAAAACGCACGCTGCTTTTTCATTACTTTACTTGTTGTTATCCACGGTGACGGCAACAGCAGAAATCTCTGCGTTTATTACCCGAAATGATTTAATCCACGGTGAAAACGGCACCAACGCTGAGGGATTCGATCTCATTACTGTACGGGCAGCTTTAGCATTACCAAAGTCACCATATAGTAAGACAAACCAGTCACGCTCAAGGCGGGTTGTTTTATAAACCGATAGTTGCGAACGATCTTTGAATTTTGCTAACACAGAGTTGAGTACCGACTGCGTACTGAAACCGCCTAGCATTAAAGAGACATGAGATTGCGGTACAGCCAATAGAGTTTGTTCATTAAACATATATTGGACATCAAGCGGTGAACTTTCGAAGTCTGGTTGCTCTAGCTCTTCTGACTCAATAAGCTCAGGATTAACTGCTGATTGCTGCTCCACCTGCTCTGTTGAGTTTACAGAGCTCTGATTAGACATGCTTTCAGACATGCTTTCAGACATGCTTTCAGACACGCTTTCAGAGAGGTCTTGCGACATGTTTTCAGACAAGCTTACTGACACATCGGCTATTAATGGCTTTAGCTGTCCAGGCACCGGACTTTGCTCAATGTTCTCACTTAAAACCACTAATTCCGGTATTTGCTGTGCAGCAGAATTTATGGTTAACGAAGGAGCGCTATCTAACGTAAACCAAGCTAACGCTATCGTTGAAAGCATTAAAGTTACCACCACTAAAACAACGCGAGGCAGTTTAGAACTACTAGCTGTCGGTGGCTCACTATAAATTAATTTTTGAGGTGTTAACCGCTCAGGATCTAGTTGCGCCAACTGATTAATGATTTTTGTTTCTGACCAGTCCGGATAAATTTCGCTTAAGAAATCACGGGCCTGAGCCGACGTTAAGTAACTTAACTCAAAGTCATTTACCAGATTCGCGCGAATTTCAACCAATCGGGTGACAATAGGTTTAGCCCAACTGCGGTGACCAATCAATAATATATTTAAATTAGCCAGCGGTAAGCCATCTGAAATTACTTCACAAAAACTGCCCCACAATGAGCTAACAAAAGCCCGTGGCATATAATGAGCATTATCGATAATAATCTGGATTGGTTGACCGTAAAAATTGACGGCCTCTTGAATCGCTAATGTCAGCGATTGGCTCAGTTCAGATAAATCATCGGTAGCCAATTGACAGATTAAGTCTTGCTTAAACAGCTCTGGTTCAAAATTTTCGCGGCAGCTCAGTTTTATAACTAACGTATTGCTGAGATCTTCAACCAACAAACTAGCAATAAAGCTTTTACCAACACCAGCCTCGCCAGATAGGAAATTAAATTGACTTTCATTTTCCGTGGCGTACTTAATTCGTGATAATAGCTGAGACTGAGGTTCAAGTTGAACATCCATTGCTGAGGTATCATTAGTGCTATTTAAGGACATTGCCGTACACCATTAGAATAATTGTAATGAACCAATTTATCGACGTTCAATAACTTGCCGCAATACATCTTCTGATACATCTGAACGTAATTCAGCAGAACCTACCGCTGTCGGCAGTACAAAACGTAACTTACCTGCAATGACTTTTTTATCGACGACCATATGCTTAATAAAAGCATCAAAATTCATCTCTTGAGGCGCAACAGTCGGTAAATCATAACTTTTAATCAGCGCTTCAATTTGTTGAGTTTGTTGTGTCGTAATTAAACCCATCATCTGCGAAGTTGTTGCAGCAAGCACCATCCCGGCACCAACAGCTTCGCCATGGAGCCAAACGCCATAACCTTGTTCTGATTCAATTGCATGACCAAAAGTGTGCCCTAAATTAAGCAAGGCACGCACACCGCGTTCTTGCTCATCCTCAGATACCACTTCTGCTTTTATTTCACAGCAACGAAAAATCATTCGGGTCAGCGACTCAGCATCGAGCGCTCTAATTGGGACACGCGCTATATCTAACCAATCAAAAAACTCTTGATCCCAGATAATGCCATATTTAATCACCTCAGCCATACCTGCAGCGAACTCAGTTGCGGGCAAGGTACCTAAACATTCAATATCGATATAAACAGCTTTAGGCTGATAGAAGGCACCTATCATGTTTTTACCCAACGGATGGTTAACCGCTGTTTTACCACCAACGCTCGAGTCAACTTGAGAGAGTAAGGTAGTCGGCAGCTGAATAAAATCAACACCACGTTGATAACATGATGCAGCAAACCCAGCCATATCACCAATTACCCCACCACCGAGTGCAACGATACATGTATCGCGCCCGTGCTGATGCTGTAATAATCCATCAAAGATTAAATTTAAGGTTTCAAGGGTTTTATACACTTCACCATCAGGTAGAACAGTGCAGTCGACAATCTTACCAGCCGACTCTAAGGACGCTTTGACTTGCTCGAGGTACAGCTCTTCAACCGTAGTATTGGTGACAAGCATTACTTTATTCGTTTTAATATGACGAGTAATTAACTCACCATCAGCAAAAAGTCCTTGCCCTATGTAAATAGGATAACTACGCTCACCAAGTTGTACTTCGAGTTGTTTCATGGGATCAGAACCCTAATTTATCAATAATTTCCTTAGCAACCAACTTTGCGCTTTGCTCGTCGGTACGAACAGTAAAATCAGCAATTTCTTCGTAAAGCGGGTTTCTAGTTTTTGCGAGCTCTTCTAATACTTCGCGTGGCTTATCAGTTTGCAGTAACGGACGACGCTTATCACGTTGAGTACGCGCTAACTGCTTATCAATCGTAGTTTCTAAATAAACTACTAAACCACGTGCAGAAAGGCGGTTGCGAACCTCTTTACTCAAAATTGAACCACCGCCAGTTGCTAGTACTATGCCTTGCTTCTGTGTTAAGTCATCAATAACATCAGCTTCGCGCACACGAAAGCCTTCTTCGCCCTCGACGTCGAATACCCATGAAATTTCAGCGCCAGTACGCTCTTCAATTTCATTATCAGAATCAAAAAATTCTAAATGAAGTTGTTGTGCAATGTGTCTCCCAATCGTGCTTTTACCAGCACCCATCGGACCAACAATATATATATTTCGTTTCTCAGCCATTATCACTACATTCTAAAATATAAAATTTGCAGGATTCTAGTCCTACCCCAACACCCATGACGCAATAGCACGAAAAGAACCTAACGGTTTCCATTACAGAAACTAACTCTTTGCTATATCAATTTTAATCAGGGCAAATTTAGCCGCACATTATCTCAGCAACTGAGTAAGAAAGGCAAGCGCCTAATTAGAAAATTTCGCAAGATGTTAAACTGGTCGGGATTATCGCCCTTCCGGTTAGTCACTAAATCAGTCTCTATTGCGATCAATAATAATTTTAGGCGTCACAAATATCAACAGCTCTCGACGTTCTGCGAAATTAGTTTGGGTTCTAAATAACCAACCAAGCATTGGAATATCACCCAATACTGGCACTTTAGTCACCGCTTTAATTAATTGTTGCTGATAAATTCCACCTAGCACTATAGTTTCACCATTATTAACCAACACCTTGGTGCCAATCTCTTGAGTATTAATAGCAATAGCGTCGCCCAACGCGGTTGATACTGTGTCACCACGTGAATTCTGGGTAATCACTAAATCAAGGATAATACGACCATCAGGAGTGATCTGAGGTGTTACTCGCAGCGCTAAGACCGCCTTCTTAAACTCTACTGTCGTCGCGCCACTCGAAGAGGCCGTGACATAAGGTATTTCAGTCCCCTGCTCAATATAAGCAGGTTGTTGATTAGCTGTAGTAATGCTTGGGCGAGCGATCACTTCACCTTTGTTTTCACGCTCCAATGCACTCAATTCCAAATCAAGTAAGGTGCCATTACCTAGTTTGGCCACCTGAAAAGCAATAGTACCTGCAGCGTCGGTAACAGGTAAATTAACATTTAGGCGGTCTCCTAAAGCAGGTACGCTGCCAGATGAAGCATCTGATGTTCCCTCTATAGTGCCAGAGACTGAACCATCAGACAGAGTATCTGTGATGCCCCAACGAACACCGAATTCCTCATTAACATTATCAGTTACCGTTACGATTCTCGCTTCAATAACGACTTGCTGCACTGGCACATCAAGCACGCTCACTAAACGCCGCACTTCCTCCAACTTAAGGGCGGTATCTTGCACAAATAACATGTTGGTCCGCACATCAACCGTGGCACTGCCGCGAGTTGATAATAGCTTCGCTTTACCACCGTCGAGCAGCTGTGCGATATCTTGCGCTTTGGCATAGTTGATTTGAATGTATTCGGTATAGAGCGGTGCTAACTCTTTGACTTCTTGGTTAGCTTTTAACTCGGCTGCTTCACGATTTAGCAGCTCTGTCGCCGGTGCAACCAACAGAATGTTGCCATCAATCCGTTTGTCTAAGCCCTTCAGCTTTAAGATCATATCTAACGCTTGATCCCAAGGAACACTCTCTAACCGTAACGTGATGTCACCGTCGACATTATCACCAATAACCAAGTTGAAATTATTATAGTCGGCAATAATTTGCAAAGCTGTTCTGATCGCTACTTTTTGAAAATTAAGCGAGAGTTTTTTACCTTTATACTCAACTTTTTTCTTTGCTGTGGCACGTTTCTCGACTTTAGGTACTTTGACTAAAAGTTTAAATTCATTGCCTTGCTGGCTCCAATCATAGGTGAATTTCTTCATCATGGTCAGCTCCAAACGCGACCCGTTGTGGTCACGAAAGGTTTCAAAACTACGAACTGGTGTCCCAAAGTCCATTACGTCCATGGTGTAAATATCATCGTCTGCGATCGCAACCCCAGACAGATCAATAATTACCTTGCGGCCATTCTGAATCACTTCGGCGGCGACAGTCTCATTATTAAAAATAATTTTTAACTGCGCATTTTTATCACGATTAAGTTTGAAATCAATGGTGTTAATCTGATTACTGGCAGTACGCTTTACTGGCTTAGTGGCAGCCTCGGGATTACTTGCACGAGCCGCTGCGACCTCATCCAATTTATCACCAAGGATCACCACAAACTTATCGCCCTGTACGCTAGATTGATATGTGACTAAGTCTTTAAGAGAAAGCGCTATACTGAGACCTTCCTGATTAATGTTCACTGCGATTTTTTTAACCCCAGTGTCATTCAGTGGCAAATCATTTAAATCAAGCTGGCTGGTCGCTTTAGCAAAGTTGAATATTAACTGCGCTGGGTCTTTAAACTTATTAACTGCTGGCTTAACCACATCAGTATCAAATATAAACTCAAGCTTAAGCTGTTTATCTACGGTATCGCTATATCTGACATCAACAAGCTCCACCGCTTGCGTTAATGCCGGTAGCACCGCTAATAGCAACCATAAACAAGGCTTAAATTTTGGGTAAAAGGCCACCGTTATCTCCTAAAAATTAATTTTTCACTAAGAATAGTGTTACAGAAAGTTTGTTGATATTGCTGACGAAGCAATTTACTCATCATCTTCATCATTTTCGATTAAGGCGATGCTATTGCTACGCTCAAGCCAACAACCCGCGCCATCGGGTACAACTTCCATCATATCAACTTGCTGCGCACTTATACTGGTAATTTGGCCATGAAACAAGCCCAAATAGTATCCTTTTCTGACACGATGGACCTCGCCGGTCCCGGTTTCAATCAGGGCCCACAAATCGTTAGCTTGGCCTAAAGAGCCACGCATCATTAAACTTTCTAACCCGAATGCTTCTAACGTCGACTTACGTCGGGTCACATCAGGCTGTAAACAGTCACGAGATTCATTGACTACATCCAGTGTTAATTCTTGCTGAGGCGCCTCAAATGGACTTCGAACAAAACTGGCATTATAGGCATAATGCTTAAATTCTTTATATTGAGGAATGGGTTCTACTTTACGGCCCTTTTTCGCCTTAACCGATGCGATAAATTGTTCGACATCCGTGGTGCCTTCAGTGCAACCAATTAGACCAGTGAGTATAATCAAGAGCAGCAGATTCCTCATTGCGAGTCCTCTTTATAGCGATACGTTTTTGCTACTATCTTCAACTGCAAGCCGCCAGTTTTAATCGTCGAAATGGTAAAATCATGCAGACTAACGATCCGAGGTAAATCAGCAACAGACGCAACAAACTTGCCAAATTGATGATAGTCACCCTCGACATTGATATCGAGCGGTAATTCGGTATAGAACTCTTTCTCTATTTCATCGCTCCAAGTAATTGACGCAATACTCAAACCGGCAGCAGTAGCAACAAAGGTTATATCATCAAGTAAACCAGGTGTCTCATGGCCTGCTGGTAATTTCTTTAACATTGTCGCCAGCTGTACTTCCATTTCGGCCAACTGTAGACGATAAGCTGGCAAACTTGCCGCTAGGCGTTGTTTGCTGGCAAAAGAAGTCCGTAATTTTTGTTCTTCATCTTCGGCATTTTTAAGCGCAATAAGTTCGTCGTCAACAAACACATACCAGCCTAAGCCCAAAGTGAAAATTATCACCACAATAGTCATAAAGATCTTAACCGATTTGGGCCAAGTGCCTGGATTATCGCTGTCGATATTTTGTAAGTCTGTAAAGAGACTAATTTCCATTGTCTGCTCCCGGCTGGTTAACAATCGCGACTCGCATCGTGAACTTGTTTAGCTGACGCAGCCGCTCTTGCTCAGCATTTATCTTTTGCAGCAGCGGATTGTTATACCAAGGTGACGTTTCGACATTACGAATAGTATTGGCCAAATGGTTATTTGACTCAGTTAATCCAGTAATCAATAAAGTGCCACTTTTACGCTCAACTTTTTCTAAATAAACGCCCGCCGAAACAATTTTTGCTAGGCTATCGAATAAATAAGTCGGCAGATTTCTGGTATTTTGTAAACGCTCAATCAAATCCATCCGCTTTTTTAAGTTGGCTCTTGTTTCACGCAATCCTTTTATTTCAACAATTTTTTCATTGGCAATCGCAATCTCTTGCTTTAACAGGTCGTTTCTTTCATACTGTTGATCTATATGTATATTAACAAGATGTAATGTGCCAACCACCACACCTACGGCCAGCACAAACGCACTGCCGAGCAACGAATAAAATACCTTTTCTCGCTGCTGCTTGGCCTCTTCGCGCCAAGGTAATAAATTAATATTAGCCATTAGCAGAAACTCCTCAACGCCAAACCACAAGCAACCATAAATTTGGCCGACTGCCGGTGGAACTGTTCACCATCCATATTATCAGCCACTGTACTAGCAGCTATCGGCTTAGCTATGATAGTTTCAATCGCCAATTCTTGCGCAATAAGACTATCTATACCTTCAAGATAGGCGCAGCCGCCTGAAATAACAAGATGAGATACCTTATTACCACTACTTGAGGTTTCATAAATTTGTAAAGTACGACGGACCTGCTGCACCAAAGAAAGCTTAAATGGATCTAACACCTCTAACGTTGAGTTTTCTGGTAGGTTACCATCGACCTTTGCCGCTTCAGCGTCTTCGAATTTCATGTCGTAATACGACAAAATTGATTGAGTGTATTGATCGCCACCAAACGCTTGCTCACGTATGAAGGTCGTTTCGCCTTGCTCGACCACGGCAATCGTTAACATCGCCGCCCCAATATTTAGCATCGCAATAGGTTTTTGCTCGGCGTCTGGTGGTAATTGGTCTTTGATTAACGAATAAGATCGCGCCAAGGCATAAGCCTCAATATCCATCACCTTGGCTTCAAGCTTGCCTATTTCAAGCGCGCTAACACGCGCCTCGACCAATTCGGTTCGAGCCGCAGCTAATAACACACCGACTTTATTAGATTTTGAATCAGTCGGTTTTAGCTTTTCGAAATCAAGGTTAACTTCATTAAGGGGGTAAGGAATTAAATGGTCGGCTTCAACTTCGATCTGAGCTTCAAGCTCTTCATCGCTGTGAACCGCACTTAAATAAATTGTTTTGGTAATGACGCCCGAGCCGGAAACAGCCACCGCAGCATTAGTCACGCTTTTAGGGAAACGGCGACGCAACTTTTTAAGCACAGCACCAATAGCTTCAATATCAGTAATGTTATGATCTACAATAGCGCCCTTCGCAATAGGTAGCATCGCAAATGCCTCGACTTGGTAATCATCCGATGATTTATCAAGTAAAATCGCCTTCACCGAATGAGAACCGATATCAATACCAATCATTTTTGAATTTCTAGACTTAAATAATTTACTAAATAACATTGCATTCTGCCATGTGTAAGTTACAAATATCCCTATTTCATAAACCTGCCACCATAAAAAGTGAAAAGACTAAAATACATAGGCTGTTAATTTACTACACTATTTTCAGTCTATACTGATTTAAATACAATTTATAGTATTCTTATCAACCGCAATTAATATTATACTACAAACTGTAACGCCAACCTCTAAGGATCTCAAGAATTGAAAATATTAAAATGGCTTTTACTGTCATTCATTTTAGTCGCTACGATCGGAACCTTATCAGTTGTGGCTCTTTATCAGCATTATTCACCTGAGCTGCCGGATACCAGCGCTCTCAAAGAAATTAAACTGCAAACACCATTAAAGGTTTTCACCCTTGATGGAAAATTAATTTCTCAATACGGTGAAAAACGCCGCATCCCATTAACTTTAGATCAGATCCCATTAAAAATGCAGCAAGCATTTTTAGCGATTGAAGATGCTCGGTTTTATATCCACCCTGGTATCGATCCCATTGGCATTACGCGAGCGGTATTCAGTTTAATTACCACCGGCAAGAAAAAGCAGGGGGCCAGTACCATCACTCAGCAGGTCGCCAGAAATTATTTCTTAACCCGCGAAAAAACCTATACTCGAAAAATTAAAGAAATTTTCCTTGCCTGGAACATTGAACAAGATTTAACTAAAGATGAAATATTATTAGCTTATCTTAATAAAATTCCGTTAGGCCATCGCTCTTTTGGCGTTGGTGCGGCCGCCCAAGTGTATTACGGTAAGTCTCCTAGCGAATTAACCCTAGCGCAAATGGCCGTTATTGCCGGCTTGCCTAAAGCGCCTTCAGCCTTAAACCCAATTCGCTCACCAGAACGCTCGCGAGCGCGTAGAAACTTAGTATTAAGACGGATGCTCGATCTTGGTTTTATCGACCAACAAGAGCATCAACAAGCATCGAGCGCGCCAACCACCGGTAAACGTCACGGTGCCAACATCTCGTTATACGCCCCTTATCTAGGTGAAATGGTCCGCGCTTGGATGGTAAAAAAATACGGTAAGTCTCTCGCTTATTCTGGCGGTTTTAAAGTCTACACCACGGTACCTTCTCATTTACAACGCGCGGCGCAACTAGCATTAGAAGATAACATTAATGCCTATGACCAACGTCACGGTTATCGTGGACCAGAACAGCAGTTATGGCGATTAAAAGTCGATAAAAAAATGCCCGACTTGCCACAAGAGCCATTAACCGCCGAGCAAATAACTCAGCACCTAAAACCGATCAGAGATGTCAAACTGTTACAAGCTGCCGTAGTGACCAAGGTCGATAAAAAGAGCGTCACCGCGCAACTTAAATCGGGCGAGCAAATAGAAATCTTATGGCCAGGCTTAAAGTGGGCTCGTGCATTTGCAACCGATGAATACCAAAGAGGCGCACCTAAAAAAGCTGCCGATATCTTAGCTGAAGGCGCGCTAATCAGGGTTAGTCAAATTGAACAAGTTTGGACCCTAGGGCAAATTCCACAAGTAAGCAGTGCCATTATATCGCTCGACCCAACTGATGGCGCAATTAAAGCGATTGTTGGCGGTTATGACTTTGGCCAAAGTCAATTTAATCGTGCTATCCAAGCTAAACGCCAGCTTGGTTCGAACATTAAACCTTTTCTCTATTCTTATGCGATGAGCAAAGGCTTTACCCTAGCGAGCATCATTAATGACGCCCCGATCACTCAATGGGATCCGTCGCAAGGTTTAGCGTGGCGGCCGAAAAATTCGCCACCAATATACAACGGCCCTACTCGACTAAGATTAGGTTTAGCCCAATCTAAAAATGTTATGTCGGTTAAGTTAATTCAAGAATTAGGTATTAGTGGCACGATTGATCATTTGGCAAAATTTGGCTTTATCAAAAAAGACCTGCCCCATGGCCAATCTTTAGCGTTAGGCTCGGCTTCCGTCTCGCCGATTACAGCAGCAACTGGTTTTGCCGCCTTTGCTAATGGCGGTTACAAGATCACCCCATACTTTATCAACCGAGTTGAAGACCAACAGCGGATCAATGTTTATCAAGCGCAACCTAAAGTAGTATGCAAACAATGCCGCGCTAAACGCCCCACTCCAGAATCAATACCGATCCCGACATTAATTTATAGCCGTTCATTATTCCGACAAAAATGCTGGTTGCCAGCAGAGATGTTAGCACCGCGCATAATTTCGACTCAAAATGCATTTTTGGTTTCAGAGATGATGCGCAGCGCTATTAAAGGTGGTGGTAATCGCGCTAAAGGCACTGGCTGGACCGGAACAGGCTGGCGTGCTAAATCGCTGCACCGCCGTGATATCGGCGGAAAAACCGGTACCACCAACAGAGCCAAAGACACCTGGTTCTCAGGCTTCACCCCTAGCTTAGTCGCTACCGTGTGGGTCGGTTTTGATAATCAGGCTCGCACTCTGGGTCGCACTCGTCTTAATTCTAACCTTGGAAAAGGACAAGTATCAGGTGGCGAAGCTGGCGCCAAAACAGCCCAACCGACGTGGATAAACTACATGAAGGTCGCGCTGGCTGATTATCCCGATCGTGGTGTTGGCGTACCTGGTGGCATTACGACGGTAAGAATCGATCGCGAAGCTGGTTTACGCACCACCAAAACAGATCATACTTCACGCTTTGAATATTTCATCTCTGGTACTGAGCCGTCAGAGTACATTGAACCTGAAATTATCATTGAACGTGGCGATGGCAACACAGCCAACGACAGTAATTTTGAAGATGATATCTTTTAAAACTCATCCAGCTGTTATTGCACAAGTAATATCGAGTAGGGTGAGGCTTTCGCCTCATCCCTCTCACAGAACCGTACGTACGGACCTCGTATACGGCTCATGTA
>JABSRT010000040.1 GCA_013214945.1 Gammaproteobacteria bacterium | reverse complement strand
GGAATTAGTCCAAACGAGGCTGAAAGATTATTTAAGAAAGCCTCTTAAACTGTGGCCAAATTTAGTTGACCACAACAGATACCATGATAATCTCAATGTTAAAAATATTGGGATTATTATTCTAGAAGCCCATTAACATTGGTAGGTGGGGTTAAATGAGCGCTTACTTTCTTTGAGTGTCCTTTATTGTTTTGCTTCACTACAAATAGTGTGAAATGGATTCCTAGTTTAAATAATGGGGGGTTTCACGTTAATACATCGCCGTCTAAATTTATTGAGTGTCCTTTATTGCTTTCTATTGCTTTTCCTTGCTCGTATTGAGCGCTCAGTATCTTCTAAACCACTACGAATAAAATCATCACGGAATAGTAACTAAATCATTGAAATATTGAATGATTTCAATTATTGTCTTCGCATGTTGAAAATTTGGTCTGTGAATGGTTAATTCTACAGCCACGTTATATCTTTACAAGGAAGTTTCGCATTGTCTTCAATTCAACTTGCTAGATTTACAATTGCATTCAGTTGGATCTATCACGGTCTATTTCCAAAGCTAATTCAAATTTCCCCACTTGAAATGGCTATGTCGAGTGCTGTTGGCTTCAGCGAGGAAAATACTTTACTCCTAATTAAATTTGCTGGGTGCGGTGAGCTTGCGTTCGGTATCGCTTTTATATTTTTGTACAGATTAAAACCAATTGTTTGGCTTAACATTTTCGGTTTAATCGGATTACTTGGCTTTGTTATGTTGCAGATGCCTCATCTTTTGGTTGAGGCTTTTAATCCAGTGACAACAAATATACCTTTGATTGTTCTAAGCTTTGTATTGATGAATGATTCGAAGTACGTGCATAATAAAAAGTAACGAGATATAAAATATAAGAATAGGCGTCGCGCAGCCGACACCTTATTCGGGTGCTGGACAAGCCTGAAGCACCAAATTATACAGCCTCGTGTAAAAGGAGTAGGCAATCTTTGAAGTTATTTATCTATAACAGTAAAAAAATCATTTCAGCCATTATAGTTGGTGTAATTATTGCGATAATTAGTACATTAATTATAGATTTCATTTATGAAGATACAGGCCCAGATGAAACAGTTATTTTTACGAATTATACGAAAGAAAAACAATCTGTACCTCAGCTTTGGTCTCATCATCGATGGTTAACCATTAGCGTTGATGAATGCTCAAGCAATGCGGTATTAATATTGGGTACACTTGGTTTCCAATCTATTGTTAAAAATAAGCACTATGTTTATGGCAACCTAAATGGTATTAGAGCAACTATAAAATGTGTAGATATGGCTAAGGCTTCATTTGTATATACCGCTGTGGCGGGTGCTGATGTGAAGTTAGTTGAAAAACTAAGAAATGAGATCGCATGGAAATTGTAATTGGCATACAAGAAATAATTTAAGACGCTAATTTTAGTCAGCCATCTGCCTGACAATATTTAGGATTAAAAAGAGTGGGAAGCACGCATATTAATTCGCAATATATTTTAAGGGTAAGGCGGTAGTATCAACAATTTTACGCATGATAAAAGCAGATTTCACACCGCTTACGCCTGTAATTCGGGTAATTTTACCCAGTAAAATATCGTGGTAACTGTCCATATCGGCAACGGCAATTTTTAATTGATAGTCCGCATCGTGTCCGGTAATCAAATAGCATTCAATTACCTCTTCAAAGGTGCTGATAACACGCTCGAATTCGGCAAAGCGCTCAGGAATATGTTTGTCCATACTGATGTGTAAAATAGCAAATAGGCTTAAAGAGAGTGCTTGTTCGTCGATGCGTATCACTCTGTTTTTTATTACGCCGCTATCTTCGAGGTTTTTGACGCGTCTTGAGCAAGGCGCTGCCGTAAGGCCGACGCGTTCGGCTAAGTCTTGATTGGAAAGGGCACCATCAATTTGTAATTCACGCAATATTTTTTGATCAAAGCTGTCTAGTTTGAAGGTTTTTTTCATTATGTTACCCATCTGCGCAATATTTTGTTAGTAATTAGTTTATATGCTTAACAATGATTGCGCAAATGGTGTATAAAATGACAATTACACTAAGTTATTGCGCAGGTTATCGCTTATAGTATGTCTAGGTTGTGGCCATAAGCTAAAAGATACAAGGCTTATCTAGAGCACTTCAGCCAATTAACTCACCCGTTAATTGGAAAATGATTAATAGCCATTAAAACTTTTAGTCGCATTATTTAATCAGAGAATTATTGTCACCGAGCGCAGTCATTTGTGATCACGTTCTACATTCATTATTAACTATATAGGCAACACAATGTTTGATCATCGTAAATACAAAGTATTCGACACGGTAAAGTTAACGGACCGGACTTGGCCGGATCAAGATATTACTAAAGCACCGGATTGGTGTAGCGTTGACCTGCGTGATGGCAACCAGGCTTTAGTTAATCCTATGAATTTAGATCAGAAAACGCGGATGTTTTTGCTATTAGTTAAATTAGGATTTAAAGAGATCGAAGTGGGTTTTCCTTCGGCATCGCAGCCTGATTTTGACTTTGTGCGCAAACTTATTGAAGAAAACATGATCCCAGACGACGTGACTGTGCAAGTGTTGACGCAGGCGCGCGAAGATCTAATCTCTCGTACTTACGAGAGTTTAGCTGGAATTAAGCAGGCAATCGTACACGTTTACAATTCCACATCAGTGGTACAGCGCCAGCAAGTATTTGCTAAAGATAAAGTTCAAATTAAGCAGATTGCTGTTAATGGCGCTGTTTTAGTGCGGGAATACGCAGCAAAGTATCCGCAAACGCAGTGGAATTTTCAGTATTCGCCTGAGAGCTTTACGGGCACCGAAATGGATTATGCGGTTGAAGTGTGTGATGCGGTTATCCAGCAATGGGCACCAGTCTTTGATAACCCCCGTGAGCGTTTGATCATTAATTTGCCATCGACAGTCGAAATGACCAGTCCTAATGTTTATGCGGATCAAATAGAGTATTTTTGCCGTAAATTAGTTAATCGTCACAATGTCCGTATTTCATTGCACACGCACAATGACAGAGGTTGTGGGGTGGCAGCGGCTGAACTTGGTGTTATGGCAGGTGCAGATCGCATTGAAGGCACATTAATTGGTAACGGTGAGCGCACCGGCAACATGGACATTGTGACTATGGCGATGAATATGTACTCTCAAGGGGTCGATCCAGAACTGGATTTGTCGAACATTATTGAGATCATCGAAGTGGTTGAGTACTGTACTGAACTTGCTGTTTCTGCGCGCCATCCATGGGCTGGCGAGTTGGTTTATACCGCTTTTTCGGGCTCTCATCAAGATGCTATTCGTAAATCGGTTAATTACCATAAAGCGCATAACCTTGAGCATTGGCAAGTGGCTTACTTACCGATTGACCCGAGAGATATTGGTCGTGAGTACGATGCTGTCGTGCGCATTAACAGTCAAAGTGGTAAAGGTGGTGTGGCGCTAGTGCTTGAGCGTGATTATGGCATCGAGCTACCTAAGTGGATGCACGTTGTGCTTAGCAAGTTAGTGCAAACAGCCGCCGAAGAGCAAAAGGTTGAAATATCGTCGAAAAATATCAAGGCGATATACGATCAACATTTTGTGCAAGTCGACCAATTGTGGCAGTTACAAAGCTATGAGTTACATACCCAAGACAGCCAAGTAAATGCTAAATTCACCTTTGCTGGCAATCAATACCAAGGGTCGGGTGCAGGCGCACTAGAAGCAATTTGCGATGCGCTTAATAGTCACTTTGGTTGTGAGATTGAAGTACTGCAATATGATCAGCATGCACTTAACAGTGGCACCGATGCTCAGGCGCTTGCGTGTATTCAAGTGAAAATTGACTCTGAAACGTTCACCGCGGTTGCCCAAGATGACGATACATCCAATGCAACATTGCAGGCATTATTAACAGCGGTTAGTCGCTCTAATATTAAGCCGATTAAAGTGGTCGCTTAAGTCGATAGCGCGAAATTGCGGTGTTAAATATTAAAGAAGGAGTAGCTTAGGCTGCTCCTTTTTTTATTGGATTACTTATATTGTTTCAGCCTTGATGATTATTGATCCGCAGACCTAGGCTGAAAAAGAAAAAATAGTTTGTCAAAATTTATGACTGTCCCATAATTTCTTCTGCAAATCGTGGAAGTTAAGACTGACCAGATAAAATAAATTAAGTTTATAAATCAGTATCTTTTTACTTAAGCAAGTTATGCACTTACTATGTGAATATCAGTAAATAAAAAACATTAATAAGGATTGTTATGTTTCAACTTAAGTTTCCCCAAGGTTCTAATATCGCATTAATAGATGGTGATGTTCAGCTTAGCTTTGATCAACTTCACCAATTACGTGAGATCATTAGTACTCTGTTTTTAGATGCCCAGCAGAGCCATCCGGTAAGGGTCTTAGGTTGTTTAAATGACGATATAAACGCAATATTCGCATTATTAACGATAACGGAACTGTGTGATTTTATGCCTATAAATCCACAGTTAACTGAAACAGAAATACAGCGACTGGTTAAAGACAGTAATAATGTCGATGTGGTTATTATGTCTGCTGACTTAATGGCGACCCATGCACCATCTCTGGTTGAACATATTCCGGTGATTTTGGATTGGGATAATATTGTTAATCAAGCAAATAGTATTCTTGCCAACGCCAATACAGCAAATCAAGCAGACGTAAAGTCACACGCCTCAACACAAATAACAACACCAACACCAATACCAATACCAATACCAATACCAATACAAAAACCGGGACGGCTAATTCTTCATACGTCTGGTTCTACAGGCAAACCTAAGCGGGTACCAATCACTTTAGAGTCAATAAATGCCTCGGCCGCTGGTATTGCGAAAAGTCATCAGTTGTCCAAGAATGATATAGCCTTGAATATATTACCTACTTTCCATATCGGCGCTTTAGTCGATGTGCTGTTAGCACCATTTCAGGTGGGCGGCACGGTGACTATTTCATCAAATAGAACACCAAAAGCACTCGCGGATACATTATTGGAGATTAGGCCCACTTGGGTTCAACTTGTACCAACCATTCTTCGGCATTTGGTTGAAAATGTCAGCGCAGAAACTTTACAAGACGCTGGGGCGTCTTTGTCATTCGTTCGTTGTATTTCAGCGCCATTGCCACCTGATCTTAAACTTAAGGCGGAAGCATTATTAGGGTGTCCAATCATAGAAATGTATGGCATGACTGAAACCGCTGGCCAAATTACCACCAATTCAAGGGAGGGATTAAACAAAAGCGGAAGTGCGGGGCAAGCT
Source organism: Gammaproteobacteria bacterium (assembly GCA_013214945.1). NCBI lineage: Bacteria > Pseudomonadati > Pseudomonadota > Gammaproteobacteria > Gammaproteobacteria bacterium. Next base: position 16,819 of record JABSRT010000040.1, on the reverse strand, counting down.
GGTGATGTTCGCATTATGGTGTTAGATAGTTTTGGCAATGCCGTTAAAAATGGTGAGGTAGGAGAAGTCTGTGTCTGCGGACCGACTGTTTTTAGTGGCTATGAAGGGGTTCCTGAAGCCGATGTTTTCTTTGATCAATGGTTTCGCACTGGCGATTTAGGGGAGCTAGACAGCGAGGGCTATCTTTTTCTACGTGGACGCCTTAAAGAGATGATAAACGTAGGGGGTGAGAAGGTATCACCTTTCGAAATAGAAACGGCTGCGCTCTCGCATGCCCATGTATTGGAAGCAGCGTCTTATTCCTTATCGCACCCGACCTTGGGTGAGCAAGTAGGGCTAACTATTGCTTGCTCTGATAAGGCTGAGCTGGTGGATATTGCAAAGCATTTGAAAACTCATCTTGCTGATTTTAAATGTCCAAGAAATATTCTCCAAACCGATGAACTGCCGCGGCTGCCTAATGCCAAAATTGATCGGGTTCTATTAAAACGCAATGGTGAAGATGCACTACGTCAACGGAATCTTCAATCAGCAAAGCTCGGCGATGCTTCACAAAGCAGAAGCACCATTGAAACAACAATTGCCCAGTTATGGAGTAAAGAGCTCAAATGCCGTATTCCACTGGAACAAGATGATTTTTTTGATATGGGTGGGGATAGCCTCTCGGCCACTTCATTTTTAACAAGTTTGGAAACTGCTTTAGGGCATAAGATTTCAGCGAGCCAACTTTTTACCACCCCGACCTTTGAATCTTTAGCTAAAAGCTTATCAACCGTTGATGTGCCTACTGCGCAAGACAAACCTGCTGCCGTTGCTTTTGTCGAGCAGCAAATGGCTGGGTGGGCGGCACGGCCTTTTTTAAGCGACGGTCTGTTTCGTGGCGTGGGCACGTTAAAAAGTAATCAAGCTATTTTTTGGGGAGTACAAGATTTTGAAGAGTTTAATTATTTTTCTGGCAGCTTAGGAAAGTCGCGTCCTATTTATATTACGCGATCATTATTTAAATACCCTAAGCGCTGTGAACAAGATTATTATGATTTAGCCAAGAGTCTTGCTGATGAAATTCAATTAATCCAACCCGAAGGTGAGATTGTACTCGGGGGCTTTTGTGGTGGTAGCACCGTGATGCAATATGTTGCCGAGCGCCTTGAGGTTTTGGGAAGACAAATTAGAGTATTTTTAAGTTTTGACTACTGGATGGAAAGACCAACATCTTTTCCTGTGTTGCATGCAATATCCAATATTAAACACCATACCGGCAGGCGCTCACAATTTGCTAACTATGAGTTAGCGTTACCATTGTTACACCCTAAGGGTTCGAAAATTATTGCAGTTAATTGTGATCATCTTGCGTTTACGCCTGAAAACTTAGCGCCGCATTTATCGCTTATAAATCGACATATAGACGCGGAACAGACTTTTTGTGACACACAGACTGCTTCATCAGCGCATCTCTTGTCATTATCAGATCGTAAAAAAACGCCAAGTGCCGTTATAAAAGTGACCAGTTTCTCGCGATTTTTTGAGCCGGGTAAAACATCGCGTCTAGAGCTTGTGGTCAGGAATACGTCAAATGAGCAGTGGTTGAAAACGGAGCTAAGTGGGTTGTCTGTCGCTGTTAAGATATTGAATATTGATATGCATATTCGTTTACATACTGCTGGATATGCTGACTTTCCTTGTTCTGTTGGGCCGAATGAAGAAGTTAAAGTCACGCTAGATGTGCACTTTCCTGTGCTGGCACTTCCTTTTATGGTTGAGATTTTGTTGTCTAATCAAGGGGTGAAAGATTTCCATGAAAAGCAGTCAGGCAGAACGTTATACTTTGTGATGCCGCGCCTGACTAGCCTCTTTAAAAAATCACCGGTCTGCTGAAGCCGTGAGGGTTACTTTGACTTCACGCGGCCATTTATGCCCGAACATTGGTGCATAGACTAAACCAGACTTATCGACAGTGGGGTGCATCTTGATCAGATCGTTGCAAAAAACCGTAATCATTGAAATCGCCAGATGCTCCCCAATACAGCGATGACGCCCTCGTCCAAAACTGTAGTCTTCTCCAAAATTATAGTCTTCTCCAGACTCCGATTGTGAATTTGCGCTTGCAAGCGATAGGAACACGGGTGTTCCTGCTGCAACTTTCTCACCATTTATGATCATATCTTTTGCTGCAATTCTCGGAATTGTTTGTCCTGGTGTATCTTGGCGAATGCAGTCACGTACAAAATCTGTTGATATAGTGTCGGTACTAGTGCCGGTGCTTGTGTCGATGCTAGTGTTTTGCTCAAACCATCGCATTATCACTAGCCCTATCGCGGCTTCGACATTTTCCATACCGTCAGCCAATATGAGCAGCGCATTATCAGCAATCATCAAATCTTTATGTTGTTGTGTACCGAAAAAATCGACCGGTGTTTGGTCCATTATATTTAACAGGCATTGGCTCTGATCAGCTCTTCTTAGTTGCAACGACTGTAATATTCCAGCACGAGCTTGCTGCAGTGCCTCATTTGTTTTTTGATACTCTTGCGCATTTTTTGCCGGGGCAAATAATCTAAAAAGCGCCAGTGTGTAGTCTTTTATGTTGTCTGTCGGCCCAGATATGCCGACAAACTCAATCATGGTTTGGGTGACAAATTGGCGTGCTAACTCCTCGACCAATAAATATTGATGATCAACTTTATTTTTTGCTAACTGCTGTGCTGATATTCGATTAATGTCGGGGTCAAACTGTTTTAAGCGAGCAAAAAAAGCCTTGCTCAGCCACCTTCGTACTTCCATATGCTCTGGTGCATCTAGAAAGGGAGGGATATTGGCGGCAACGGCTGCTGCTGTGTGTTTGTTTTTATTTTTAGGGGCTAATGCCGAGAATCTAGAGGGTTGATTAGAAAAAAGTTTATTTGAAAATACCGATTTAATATCGGCCGGATCAAGTAACAGTAATCCGCCTGATTTTAATGGGCATGTTGGCTGTTTTTTATGAATACTCTCGGACACTTCTTTAAAAGAGGCAATGACCTTGGGATCGGTTAAGTCCAATGTCATGTCTGGCTCTTGGGTGCTAAGATCTTCAACATTAGGAAGGTCAATGACCGTAGCGTTACCACGTAAATTTTTTTCTGGATCGTTCGGGTTACTTCCAGCGATTAAGCGCTTTAACCATTTCATTATTATCGGCCTCAATGTGTTGCTTAATGTAGGAAATGTCATGGACTGTTAGGGGCTGACCACAAGCTATTTTGGCCAGTATATCGACATTATAAAAACGTACCGCTGCCGATAAAATAAAAATTTCGTCAGTTAAATCTGCCGTCGTAGAAGGCGATAACATGTCTGCAATATTGTCACTGCCCAAGCGAACAGGGATACCCGCAGCACATAGCTCTAAAATACGGGCAATTGAGTTGTAAGTTGGTGTTAGTTGCCCACGTAATTGACGCATACCTATCGATGCCGAAGGGCAACAGATAACCCCAACATTGGCTTTTTTAAGTCGGTCGACAAGCTCTAGCCATCTTATTTCATCATAAGTCGAGGGTGAAATCATATGAATAACCCAAACAAGCGGCGTGCTCGCTGTCGAGATGATATTTTGACGTTCAATTACATTTAACAAATGCTCTGTGCCGCATTCATTAGGGTGGTTCATCTGATCGGTGTGTACTTGTAGCTCTTTATTGTGTCGCATTGCTAAATCTAGCATGCGATGGCAGCACTCTGAATAACCAATGTGATCAGGGTAATCGTCGGTATCATCTCGCTCGGGTAGGCATGCGATAAAGTCAGCTATTTTAGCGCCTTGCTCCATTAGCGCCCAACTTTCTAAATCGTTATCGCGAAAACCAAGCGGGGAATAAACGGCAGCTCGAAAGTCAATTTCATGCTGACGTTCACGGCCAAGATCTACCGCACATTGTAAAGCTCGAAGCCCAAGTCCATCGTTAGTAACGTCGATAACACTATCCGCTCGTCTTGTTTTGCATTCGATTAGGGAATCTAAGGTGCTATTAATACGCGTAGCCAGACTCTCTTGGCTGTACCAGTGACTTTGATGAATCGAAGATATCAAGCCATGCTTTTGATTAAGCGACAGGTGAGCTTTATTAACAGATCCTTCATCAGTATTTATAGACTGGGTATCATTAACAAGGGTATAAGCTCTATCTAAGTGTAAATGTGCATTATGGTAGCCACCTAACGATGAAACCTTTGCCGCCAGCTCGCTATAAAAAGGTGTTTTTTTCAATTTTAATTCCTTGTAAATATTGTCGACACCAATGCTTAACAATCAATGCTTTATATTATTTTTATTACTTTAACTGAATAAAATACCAACAGCCATATAGTTACTAAAACATGACTAATAGTAAAGTATTTTTTAAAGTCGCTGTTGCAGAGTAATTATATTTAAGAAATTGAAGGGCTATTGAAATAGTTTGAAAGACTAAAGCAAAAAGCTAATAAATAGGCTGCAATGAAGGAAATAGAGCACAACACAGCCGTAAACCGCCTTTTAGTCGCTAAGTACTTTGTAATCTATTAGTCATGTAATCATCAACCAATAGTAACTAAATAATTGAAATGTTGGATAATTTCAATTATTGTCTTTGCATATAAAAATTTAGGCTGCGAATGTTAAATTCTAGAGCCTTGTTAGTTTGTCGTCAGATGAAGGGTATGATGCAAGAAATTAAAGCAAACCTATATCCGTGTATGCATTGTCAAGAAACAGGAACTTGCGCTTCGGGTGAGGGTGGAACAAGTTGTATAGCTTGTGCAAAATACCACGAACTTAAACGTACTAACGTTAATAACGGCCCTCGCTTTCTCTCCTGCGATACTATTTAGTCAACATTATTTTGCCAGCTATTAAGGCATTATTTAATTATCAATCACAATTAAACATAGGTTATTTATAAATGATAAAAGTCGGTGTGATAGGGTTTGGAAATTCCGCTAGGACATTTCATATTCCTTTTATAACAACGTTAGACTCATTGGAATTGGTGGCAATAAGTAGTTCTAAAAAAGAGCTGGTGGCAGAAAAACATCCTCAAGTTTCTATTTTTGAAACGGCTCATGACTTAATACTTAATGGCAATCTTGAGTTAGTGATCATTACGGCACCTAACAATGTACATTATGAATTAGCCAAGCTGTGTTTAGAAAATGGGATTCATGTTGTCCTAGAAAAACCAATGGTGACAACTAGTTTAGAAGCACAAGAGTTAGTGGCTCTGGCTAAAGAACGTTCTTTATTGCTTTCTGTATTTCATAATAGACGTTGGGACGGTGATTTTTTAACGGTTAAAAAGTTACTTGAAAATAAGAAAATAGGTGACGTTAGGCTGTTTGAATCTCACTTTGACCGGTTTCGCCCAGTTGTGGCAAATAGGTGGCGCGATCAAAAAGGTAAAGGTTCTGGGATCTGGTTTGATTTGGGATCTCATTTGGTTGACCAAGCCGTTTGTCTGTTTGGGTTACCTGAAAGCATTACGGCAAGATGCCTGTTGTTAAGAGAAGGCGCTGAAGCAGCAGATTATTTCCATGTATTGTTACACTATGACAATCTTGAAGTTATTCTGCATGCCAGTTCATTTTCGGCAGGACCAAATAATCGTTTTCGGGTGGAAGGCACTAAAGGTACGTTTATTAAACAGGGGCTTGATCCGCAAGAAAATCAGTTAAAAAGTGGCATGACACCCAATGATGTATCTTATGGTGTCGATGACATCTCCGATTGCGGCACGATCTATGGTGACGCTTCTTGTGAGTTTGTTGAAACAGAAAATGGTTGTTATCAGCAGTATTATTTGAAAATTATTGACGCGATAAAATCAGCAGGGCCTAACCCTGTTGATCCGGTCGGTGTTGTTGATGTATTAAGAATTCTTGAGCTAGCTGAAATAAGCAGTGAAACAGGAAAAACTTTAGCACTGAAGAAATTAAACAATAGTTAACGTCAGTAAGTAACGACAATGATTGTGTGCTCGATAATGTGTGCTAATAATTACTCGAGCCCAATCACTGTTAATCAATAAAACAGCTGATTGTGGCTCATTAATACATCGTGATAATCAGGGGTGTTAGGTCGCTTTATTGCTAGATTGTCTTAGTCCACTTAGTCCACTTAGTCCATTACTTAGTGTGCTTGCGCAACGCTGGCCACTAATATGCGATACACATTGGCGTGTTCGCGATTGGATCGGCCATCACTTTGGCTTTTAATGAAAATACATCGCTGAGCAATTCTTCGGTAAAAATATCAGTTGGGCTGCCTTGTTTAATAAGAGCGCCATCTTTAAGCACCACTAAGTGATCGCAGTAACGACACGCCTGATTAAGATCATGCAGTACGACCACGATTGTTTTCCCTTTTTTATGCATGTTTCGAATGAGCTTCATTAATTCAATTTGATGAGACAAATCTAAATAGGTGGTTGGCTCGTCTAACATAACAATTTGGGTGTCTTGGGCTAAAATCATTGCGATCCAAGCTCGTTGTCGCTGCCCGCCAGAGAGTGACTCAACTGGCTGATCGGCCAAATCTTCAATTGCTGTTTCCTTCATCGCCTGCGCTACAATCTGCTTGTCTTCATCAGCGAGACGGCCCCAGTGTGAAAGGTAAGGAGACCGACCATACTCAACCAAGCGTTGAACCGTGATCCCTTCAGGCGTTACTAACATTTGCGGCAACAGGGATAACTCTTGGGCCAGCGCTTTGTCTTTAAACGAAGACAGTGGCTTATCCGCCAACGTTATTTGACCTGAGTCTGTTGCAATAATACGAGACAAACTTTTCAATAAGGTCGATTTACCGCAACCATTAGGGCCAATAAGCGCTGTTACTTTTCCTTTGGGAATCGACAGAGTCAGGTCTTTTATAATATTTCGGGTACCATAAGATACCGACAAATTTTTAACAGAAATCATTACCAACCCTTATAGCGTCGAAGTAGAAAAATAAAATATGGTGCGCCAATTAAAGAGGTTAAGACACCAGCCGGTAATTCAACGGGCGGCTGAGCACCTCGGGCAATAAGGTCGGATATTAAAACCATCAGTGCTCCTAACAGTGCCGACCCAACAATGAGTAACTTGTGATTATGGCCAAACAACATTCGCGCTAAATGTGGCGCTAATAAGCCAACAAAGCTGATGGTGCCGCACACCGACACGCTAATGCTGGCCAAAATAACGGCACTTAATAACGCCATAAATTGAATTTTACTAGGAGTAACCCCTAAAGAGGTTGCTGACTCATCGCCAAGGCCTAAGATATCTAAACGCCAAGCGAGCCAAAACGAAAAAGGCAACATAACCGCCAGCGCGCCCCAAATATACGGCACTTGCTGCCAGTTTCTGCCCCACAAACTACCCGTTAGCCACACCATGGCGGTGTTAATTTCGATTGGATTTAACACCATTAAAAAGTCGATGCCACTCGATAAAAAGGCACTAATAGCGATGCCAATTAATGCCAGTTTTATTGGCGTTGGATTGCTTTTAAACACAATAAGAAAAATAATGGCCGCCGCGCTTAATCCGCCAAGTAATGCGCAGATCGGTAACATATACAACGGTGCATCAGGGTACAAAAGCAATAAGCTGGTGGCTGCAAGTCCTGCCCCGGCGCTAATGCCCATTAAATCGGGGGAAGCGAGCGGGTTGCGAATAACCCCTTGTACTAAAATACCTGACAAGCCCAAGCCAGCGCCAACACCGATAGCCAGCAGTAATCTCGGCAGCCGATATTGGTTGATAATAAAATCAAACTGGCCGCCATCAGACAAAGTATAAATAACTTGGCCGACCGTTATATCAGCAGCGCCAATTGCTAAGCTCGCCAAAGCAATTAGCACTAATGACCCAATTAATAGCGATATCTTTAAATGACTCAAAACGATTTACTCTTAATAGCGAGCAGCACAAAACATGGTGTGCCTATTAACGCGGTAATTATGCCAACAGGGGTTTCTGCCGGAAAAGCAATAGCGCGCGACAATACATCGGCCCACACAATAAGTGCTGCGCCGAGCAGTGCACTTGCTGGTAGCAGTACAAAGAAATTGTGGCCAACTAATCGTTTAGCGATATGGGGCACTAACATGCCGACAAAACCAATGGGGCCGGCAATAGCGACACTCGATGCGGTTAACAAAACAATGGCGGCGCAAGTAATGTAACGCGTCATTGAAATATTTAGCCCCAGACCAACGGCGGTGTCATTACCAAGCGTCAATAAGTTGAGGCTACGAGCAATATACATCGCCAAAACCCAACCAATGACACTCGCTGGCCATAAGTTATGCCAGTGTTGCCAATCAAGATTAGATAAGGAGCCAGCTAGCCAATTGATCACGCTAAAAGCGGTGTCGTCGGCCAGAATAAGACAGGCGCGGGTGATCCCGATAAATAGCGCATTAATCGCGATCCCCGCCAAAATTAATTTCAACGGATGCGGTCGTGTCGATAAAAAACCGCCAAGAAACATAACCAACGCGCCGCTAACAATACCGCCGATAGCGGCCACCATAATACTTGGCAAGTCACTTAACACAGCAAAACCAACACTAGAAAGTGCAATGGCGCAAGCGGCACCGGCGTTAATGCCTAACACCGAAGGGGAAGCGAGGGCGTTGCGAGTCAATCCTTGCATTAGCACCCCAGCGACAGCCAAATTCATGCCGATGACAACACCAGCTAACGCTCGCGGTGTTCTGATTGTTGACAATATTTGCTGTTCAATACTGTTTTGATTTTCGAATAAAAAATATTGCTGTAAATGTTCAATATGCAGCGGGAAAGTCGACCAAGCGATCAGCGAAACCGCGAAACCAATAATTAAAGCGCTGATCAGGAATAACCAAATCAACGCATTGCGAAAAAAGTAAGGCATGTGAGTCATTTAATAATTGAAGGGTGAACAACGATATAATTAACAGCAGAGCAATAAAAAGCAGAATACTAAAATCATACGACCAATATCGCAATGTTAATGATTTTGATTGCGCTAGTCAATTGCATTTAAGTTAATGCTTTTGGCTAATTGGTAAAATTAACTAAGGTTGTTAATTACTGCAGTGGTTTTTCCGGCGATGACCACAACAGACGGCGTTATTGACTAATTCATTCACATCAATACCACTGGTTTTTAAAACCCAATGATAGGCAGTTGATAACGATAATCAGATAGATTAAGCATGTTAAATCGGTATAATGTGGCAATTAATCGGGTTAAAACTCATAAGGTTATTCCGTAACAACGGCTCATATTTACAGCGACTTTATTCCCTATATTTAACATTACTCTCAGTTTTTCAGGAAAATTCTAATGCGTTCCAACTTTACTTCAGTGTTAACCGCGCTACTGCTACTTACCTTGTGTCACTGCACCGCGCAAGCGGCACAAATGATAGAGCACGAGGGCGGTCAGTTAACATTGGTTAGTCCTCCTACGCGTATCATTGTTTTAGAATATTCATTTATCGATGCGCTGGCGGCTATTGGCGTTTCCCCGGTTGGCGTTGCCGACGATAAAAAACCACAGCGGATTATCGCTCCCGTGCGCGCTTTAATAAAACCTTGGACCTCGGTTGGTATGCGCTCACAACCCAATCTCGAAGTGATTTCACAATTAAAGCCCGACTTAATCATTGCCGACGTTTATCGTCACCGGGTCAGCTACCAAGATTTATCGTCGATAGCCCCAACTATATTACTTAAAAGCCGAGGCGAAGATTATCAAGGGACTTTAGCGGCGGCAAAAATTATTGGTAAAGCGCTTGGTAAAGAAAGCCTAATGCAAGCGCGGATCGACCAGCACACCAAGCTAATGGCAGCTTACCGTGATAAATTCTCTCAAACGATGACCATTCAATATGCCAGCGTTAATGACCGAGGCATGTGGATGCATGGCCCGCGTTCATATACCGGAAGTTTGCTTACTTACTTAGGTCTAAATTCGGCGATACCCGACTTACAATCTAGCCACATTTTAGAAACTAACTTAGAGCTGTTATTGAAAGTTGATCCGCAGTGGCTGTTTTACAGTAAAAGAAAACCAGTTACGGTATTAGACAGTTGGAAAAAAAGCCCACTATTTAATTTCTTAAGCATTAGTAAAACCCAACAAGCTGTGTCTGTATCTCCTGAATTATGGGCATTGAGTCGTGGCATGTTAGCCGCCGAAGGCATTGCGCAAGAGTTAGACATACACCTAAATGGTACAAAGCTAATCCAATAATTAGCCTAAAAGCTCAGTTGTCGTCATTGTATTAATTGATGGACTTTAACAGGGTTATATTGGTTTTAAAATTAAGGAAGACATGAACTTTCAAGGCAAAATATTAAATTGGAATGACGATAAAGGATTTGGTTTTGTCGAGCCCAATGGCGGTGGCGAGCGCGCTTTTGTCCATATTAAAGCCTTTAACTCTGGCGCTCGTCGGCCCGCTGACGGCGACCTTATTATTTATCAATTAGCGGGTGGAAATAATAATCGTTTTACAGCCGAAAACATTAAGTTTGCGCGTGAGATCAAAAGTTCAAGCAAACGAAACAAAGCCAAAGGTGGGCGCACGTTTGGCGGTATTTTCACCCTGATTTTTGGCATGGCACTCGCATTGTCCGTCTTTTATGGCAAGTTACCCAAAGCGGTTGCTGGGGTATATCTGGCGATGAGTTTGGTGACATTTATCACTTACGCGATTGATAAGTTTGCAGCCCAACGTGGCCGCTGGCGCACCAAAGAAAACACATTGCATATGTTTGCGCTGATCGGTGGTTGGCCGGGTGCCTTTTTCGCTCAAATAACCTTACGCCATAAGTCGAGCAAGCAAGCGTTTAAAAGCGCTTATCGGGTCACTGTTTTTCTTAATGTCGCTGGCTTATTACTGTTGTTTACCGAGTTAGGAACGAACTTGCTAAATAATGTAATTATTCCAGCTGTTCAATTGCTTGTAAGCAATATAAGTTGAACCCTAGTGCTAGTTTAAATCAAAAGCATCACTGCATTAAACTGAGCTATTTTAGCGATAAGAAAGGTAATATTAACAATGCAAATAGCGTTAGAGAAATACCAATATTTTCTCATTGTCGACCTTGAAGCAACTTGCTGCGACCAACAGTCAATCTCAAGGCGTCAAATGGAAACGATAGAAATTGGTGCGGTGATGGTTGAGGCGCAAAGCCTTGCCGTCGTTGATGAATTCATGACGTTTATTAAACCGATAAGAAACCCAGTCCTCACCAAGTTTTGCACTGATCTTACTAGTATTAGCCAATCTGATGTCGACGAGTCACCAGCCTATCAAGACGCGGTCAAACTATTCACCGACTGGTTATATCAATATGACACCTTTGTTTTTTGCTCTTGGGGCGATTACGATAAAACGCAGTTAGTTCAAGACAGTCAATTTCATAATATCGCTTATCCGATAGGGGCCGAGCATGTGAACATTAAGAAGCTATTTTCAAGCTCACAACAACTAACGAAAAAACACGGTATGGCGCAAGCGCTTAAACTTGCCGGATTACCTCTTGATGGCACTCACCATCGAGGCATTGACGATGCGAAAAATATGGCCAAATTAATGCCCTATATTCTTGGCAGAAAATCGATTATTACCGCTCGTTAAGCCAGGTATGTGAATTTTAATCACTGCTCTGTTGGCCTAAATAAGAATAATGTCCGCATTACATCACTGACAAATCATCGCTGTTTCTCACTTGGCACTTATACTCGTTTTTGGCAGTGGTAAAATTGGTTAAAAACGGTCGATACTAATTCGGTACTAGTCCTACATTTAGCCGATGTTAAATCAATGATGGTCAGATGCTACCCCATTGTTAAGTAATTGCATCACGCGCAGCTTTCAAGCTAGCGACAAAAGATAGTATAATCTTTTGCACTGCTGATGACTCTTTGGCCTGTTAGAGGGATAAAGCGATTAAATCGAGCAGCGTATAGAGCGAATAATTTAGCCGAATTACTAATTAATATAAAAAGATGAAGGATTTAAATGTCAAACCGACAATCGAACATAATTTTTTATAGCGTCATATTTTTAATTATTTCCACCCTCGTTGTAAAACATTATTACCCAGATATTTTTGATAACTTCACTAAAAGCGAAGAACAGATCTCAATAAAACAGGCGATGAGCACTGGAGAATATAATAAAGCGTTAAGCGGTTATAAAATTTTGGTAAATGACAATATTAGTCAAAACAAAGAAAACACCATTGAAACAGCTGATTTGTACGAAGAAATGGCCAATATATACTTATTACTTGGTAATAAAAAATCAGAAATTGATTTTTACTTGAAATCTTTAGCGATTAAAAAGCAGCTGAAAAAAGTTGATATATACAGTTTTTCAAAAACTTACTATAAATTGGGTTCGCTCGCTGAAGACGATAAAAAATACAACCAAGCGCAAAGCTATTATGAAAAATCATTAATGACAAGAATAGGCAATATTGAAGAACCCAAAGAAGACGATGAGGGCATGTTTGTTAACATGCAACAGTCTAGAATAAAATACCTAATCTTAAATCACGAAGACACAATAGCGACGTATAAAAAGTTAGGATCGATTCATAACATTAAAAATGAATATGCATTGGCCAAACAATATTACGAAAAAGCGTTACTCGCCAGTCAAAATACCTTTGGTGAAGACGACGTTAAAACCCTAGAACTAATCAACTTAATTAAGCAATTAACTAGATAACACAAATAGGGCGATTAAATGCCGGCATTACGAACCTTGCTCGTAATACCGGTACTGAAATGCACGGCACTGAAATATACGGCACCGAGCTGTACCGCACAAAACTACACTGCGAAATTAGCACTACTCGCCGAGGAAATTGACTGGCAAATTTTTCAATGTTAAACATCACATCACTCTTTTCTCAGTAAGTAATATCGACCTGAACAGTTTTAAATTTACCATACATACCTTCCACATTTTCAGCGCACTTATTGCTGTTAACAGCTTGTTGGCATAGTAAGGCTTGTCGTTTGTTTATACCAAATCCTGACTCTATATTTACGAGTCATCAGTTAAAATCCAATCACATTAGATCAACGAACTGCCTTGTTTTTATGATGTTTTATCATTTCTGACGATGAATAGTCTCAGCCGAAATTTTACGTGTAATAGCGTTGTAATATTTATCACATTTGGTTGCTGTTATATTTAACATTGAATAATTCAAACCAATAGTAAGCACTAAAACAGCACCTTGGCTGCTTGCTTTAACCACTTGGGAATGGAGGGCATAGCTCTTAAGAGATTAATTTTTAATTCTCTCTATTAATGCGTGTCCTTATATTCCTTCTGGAACTGAGATTAACCACCGAGGAAATAAAATGGAAGAGTACATAGGCATATTAAAAATTTTTGCTGGAAATTTCCCACCTAAAAATTGGTCATTTTGTCATGGACAAACTTTGCCAATTTCATCAAATACTGCATTGTTTTCAATATTAGGTGTTACCTACGGCGGTGACGGTCGAACGACCTTTAAGTTGCCTGATTTAAGAGGGCGAGTACCTGTTGGCGCTGGAACTGGCCCCGGTATTGAAGCTATTCAAGCTGGTCAGCTCTTGGGCCGCAGTAATACTCAATTAACTACGGATAATTTACCAAATCATACGCATACCGTTGAAGTAACTAATCCTGGCGGCGTTAAAATTCCTGTCAATACCGGTGCTGGCGATGCGGATACATCAGACCCTTCAGAGGGAGTTATTGCTAATGTAGGAGGTGAATTTTACGCAACTAAGGCCACTGAAAATGCAGTATATTCTGGTAATGCAATACCAAATTCAGGTATCGAGATCGCTGTAGGGAATACCGGTGGCAATACACCTTTTACGAATATGCAGCCTAGTCTGGGGGTTAATTACATTATTTGTATTTATGGATTATATCCACCTAGAAACTAATAAGTTACATTAAAAAATCGCGTGACAACCTAAGCGCGTAGGCTTTAAGGCCGTTATTGCTAAATTCACCATTAGGTTGTAAATAATAATTCATATCTGCATCGGGAGATGTGAATAATAACTGCACAACAAAATATATAGTTAAATGATCGAGGGAATAGGTGAAATGAAAGCAAGGATGATAGAGCTATTTATAGCGTTATTTTTTATTGTAATGGTAGGTACGGTGCAAACTGCTAAGGCTGCGACAACTAGCGATCAATTAATCAATGCGCCCGGCGATATCGTTTTTACTGCCTATCATGCCCCATTTTTGGCCGAGACGGCATTTTCGTTTCTTTTGTTAGATGATTGTCCTGCAGGTTGCTCCATTACCTTTACCGATAAAGAATGGAATGGTAGTTCATTTACTGCTGGTGAAGGCGTCATTACTTGGTCTTCAGCAGCAGGGACCCCGAAAGGCACTCTTATTGAAATAACAGGAATTAATGGCGGCACACTCGCTGCTAATGTAGCCACCATAACTTATACTTCGGCAGGTGGCTTCGGTGTAACAAGTGACGATCAACTCTATGCCTTTACTGGTTCTGTGGGAAGTCCAACGGCCTTTTTATCATTCGTTGGTGGTGGCATTGCCGATGATTTGACCAGTCTCAGCGGCACGGGCTTAGAAGATGGCAAGACCGCCCATATAACTATGAAAGAAAGTTATTATAATGGCAGCAGTACCTTTAATGGCACTGCTGAAGATGCCGCCACTGCGATTAATGGTGCAACCTGGGCCGGCACAGGAGGCTTTGCTTTTCCTGATGAGATTAAAAAAAGCTATGACGGCACTCTTTTTATTACCGCAACTGCCCCAACAGTAACAACCACAAGTGCCAGTACTGTTACTACAGTATCTGCGGTATTAGGGGGTAATGTGACTAGTGATGGCGGCGCTGCAATTACTGAGCGTGGGATAGTTTATTCGACCTCAAATAACACACCGACTATTGGCGATGGTCATACTAAAAATATCAACGGCAGTGGCACAGGTGTTTTTTCTGCAACGAGCTCAGGCTTAACCGCTGGTACTACTTATTATTATAATGCCTATGCCATCAATTCAGCCGGTACTAACTATGGCACAGCAACCTCATTTACCACAACCAATCCAACCGTAACCTTAGCACTGTCGAGCAGCTCGCTTGCTGAGGATGGTGGCACAGCGACAGTAACCGCGACATTAAGTGCAGTATCTGGACAAGCGGTTACCGTAACCTTGGGCGCAACAGGAACCGCAATAGGCGGTAATACTGATTATAACCTCTCAAGTAACACCATTAGTATACCGGCAGGTAGCAGCACAGGAACGGCAATAATTACTGGAAAAAACGATCTAATCGATGAATCTTCAGAAGCTGTGGTTATAGATATTACGAATGTTAGCAACGGTTCTGAATCAGCCGTTCAGCAGGTAACAGCGTCAATTATTGATGATGATATTGCGCCAGTAGTCACCTTTGGTCTGTCTAATAGTCCCTTGGCTGAAAATGGTGGTGTCGCGACCATAACGGCGTATCTTAATGGCACAACGTCGGATCAAGTAGTGGCCGTATCAATCGAAGTATCAGGCACGGCGACAGGCAGTGGCACTGACTATAATTTATCAAGCTCTACGATCTTAATCCCAGCCTTTGCTACCTGGGGTACGGTAGTTATTACTGGTGTCGATGATACTTTAGACGAAGAGAATGAAAGCATTATTATCGACATTAGCAATGTGACAAATGGTACAGAATCTGGCACACAGCAGGTAACAGCGCTTATCGCCGATGATGATGCCGCGCCAATGGTTGCATTTTTCACACCGACCTCAAGTGGGTCAGAGGCGCAAAGTGCTGCAAACTTAACTGTAAATCTATCAGCTGTTTCAGCACAGACTGTAACAGTTGCTTATACTGTATCAGGCACAGCGACAGGTTCGGGTACCGACTATAGATTGGCAAATGGCACGTTAACTTTTGCGGCGGGTCAAACCTCTAAAACTATTACAATTGGCTCAATTGTTGATGATGTCCTAGACGAAGCGAACGAAACGGTTGTCGTTACCTTATCAGCGCCGACTAATGCAACACTTGGCACTAATAGCGCACATAGCTATACCATTACCGATAACGATGCTCCGCCAATGGTGGCATTTTTCACACCGACCTCAAATGGTTTAGAGTCGCTAAGTGCTGCAAACTTAACTGTAAATTTATCAGCTGTTTCAGCACAGACGGTAACAGTTGCTTATACAGTATCAGGCACCGCGACAGGTTCGGGCACCGACTATAGCTTGGCAAGTGGCACGTTAACCTTTGCAGCGGGTCAAAGCTCTAAAACCATCATTGGTTCTATTATTGATGATACTTTAGACGAAACTAACGAAACGGTTGTCGTTACCTTATCCGCACCGACTAATGCATCACTTGGCAATAATGCCGTACATAGCTATACCATTACCGATAACGATGCCCCGCCAATGGTGGCATTTTTCACACCGACATCAAGTGGGTTAGAGTCGCAAAGTGCTGCAAACTTAACTGTAAATCTATCAGCTGTTTCAGCACAGACTGTAACAGTTGCTTATAGTGTATCAGGCACAGCTACAGGTTCGGGCACCGACTATAACTTGGCAAGTGGCACGGTAATTTTTACTCCAGGCGAAACCTCTCAAGATATCACCATTGACTCAATTGTTGATGATACTTTAGACGAAACTAACGAAACAATTATCGTTACCTTATCAGTACCCACTAATGCATCACTTGGCAATAATGCCGTACATAGCTATACCATTACCGATAACGATGCCCCGCCAATGGTGGCATT
>JABSRT010000039.1 GCA_013214945.1 Gammaproteobacteria bacterium | reverse complement strand
GGGATCTTTTGTCACGTCAAATCGTTATTATAGGGGCTAATGCCGATAAGCATGACACACTGGCAGGATCGTTCAAGCCCAAAAAAATGATCATGCTAATTACATGACCGATAGCCCCTGTAATCGTTGGTGCTTCGTACGATTGAACACCGGAAGCCCGGATAGTAGCCATTGTAACTGACGTTCTTCAATGTGCATGGCGCTGGGTGTTTCATCATTTTTTGGCCACTGAAAACGACCTTGTTCTAACCGGCGATAGTAAAGCCAAAATCCATTAGTGTCCCAAAATAATATTTTTAATTTATCTCGCCCGCGATTACAAAAAACAAACCAAGCCTTGCTTAAAGGATCAAGTTCGAGTTCATCGGCAACAATGATCGATAGGCCATTAATTGACTTGCGCATGTCGGTAACGCCAGTAACAAGATAAACCTGCGGGGGGCTAATCATGAGATTAACGCTAATATTTGATGAAGTTTTTCGAGAGTAATATCATCATCGAACGTCAATTGATAACCACTTGGCGTTTTGATCATCAATGAAGAAACTTGGGACATGATTGATTCACCGACAAATAAAGGCACAAGTTGCTGTTTTTTCTTGAGGCTTGCTTCTGGCTCTGCCAATTTTTTTCGCCAGGAATAATACGTTGATATATTAATTTTGTATTGTTTGCAGAATGTCGAAATCGTTAATCCGCTATCGTTATGCTATTTAAAAATTGACTGCCAGTGTGCGATTTTTTCAGGTGACGCCATAATAATCTCAATGTTAAAAATATTGAGATTATTATTCTAGAAGCCCATTAACATTGGTAGGTGGGGTTAAATGAGCGCTTACGTTGGCAATGTTAAATGTTAGCGGTTATTTAAAGCGTGACCGAACTTGTTTTCGTGTTTCTGTGTCTGTAATGGTATCGGGCATTGAAACCTCGGGCCTTTTGGTCACCAATTTGTTGGCGATAGATTTCCCTCTCTGAAAAACAAGTTAAGCGCTGTTTTACCAGCGCTTAACTTTTTCGTTATATGTGTCGGTATATTTATTCTGGCTTAATCTACCAGCATATAAGCTTGTTTTAAGCGTTGAGCATTGTCATAGACATAAGCCTTGCCTAGGCGGTCTAGGTTGTAGTATATGTTGCTCAGGCTGTAGAATGTACGAGCCGAATCACCGGTACCAGGGGTTAGTTGATTGTGATTTTTACCCACCAAGGTATTAACCGTGTAATTCCATTTCGGGATGCCGCGAACTTGGACATATTTATTGTTAAAGTCTTTGCGTGGTGTTAATGGCACGGAGAAGCCCAGTCCAATAAATTGATTAGCCTCTTTACCTGCCACCTTAGTGTTTTTATAATTGAGATTAATCGCGACATCACCAAACATGCGCTCTAGTTTTACTATAACTCCTTTGTCATGTTGCCAATACTTGCCGTAGCGTATTTCTGCAGAAGCATCAAGCGCGGTAGAATAGTAACGGTAAGCGCCAACAATTACTTTGCGATCAGGCGACTCTAGCGAGTCAGCTGGCGGCCAACAAGCTAAAAACAAAATATTACAGCCATTATAAGGTTGTAATTTAGCGACCTCTTGGTTTTCGTATTTGGCGGTAAGTAGATTTGCGCGATGCACGCCATTATCACTTTGCCAGCGCATTTCGTTAGCAAAATAATTGTAGGTTTCACGATATTTACCAACAAAAATCATGTTCTTTATATTAAAGGGCAAACTAAAGGTTTGATGTAAACTGTATTCTTTAAGGCCGTCGGTTTGCTTGCTGTCTGCATAATATCCACCGTCTTTAAAGTCTTCAGTTTCGGCTAATTGGGTCATGTGTACAGCAGATATTGCCGCGCCTTGCCACAGCGGCAATTCAAGGTGGCTAACTAGTGCTAAAGAAGCATCGAACATGCCATATTCAGTGCCAACGGTAGATACCATTGATGGCCAAAAAGTAAAGCGTGGTTTTAGCCAAAAGCTGTCACTGGCCGATTGCTCTAACCATTGCACATCATCTTGAGCGCCAAAGGTGTCAGTTGAAATGTTTAAATTTAAGCTTTGTTCATTATTTAAAAAGGCGCGGTATTGTTCTGATGAGCCAGTGACCACTAAAGTTGCTATTTCACGTTCCTTAATCACCAATTTAAACCGTTTGAATTCATTGCTAAGGCTGGTACTGAGCATGCCAAGTGCGACACCTAAACCGTCGAGTTGATTACGGTTGTAAATGTGATTCTCTAATTCGATGTAGGCGGTGTTTATACCGGTTTCCCCTACTTTTACCGCTTCGAACCCTTCTGTTTCGAGCTGCTGTTTCAGCGCAATTAAACTGCCATTTCGGTCGTTATTCGTTGGTGCTTGATAATAAGTGTTTTGAGCGCGACTAAGAGTGCTGTTGTCGCGGCTTGACTTGCTTGCCAGTAAGTTTGCTGGTGAATGTAACGGAATGTTGATGCCAATGCCGTAATAAAAGTTGTCGCTTAATTGCTCATTTGAGCTGTACGCTAAAATGTTAGCGGTTAAACGCGTGCCATTATCAAACCAATGTTGTGGTGTAAATAAATGTAAGCCAAGGTTAGTATCTTGAGCGTCATACTCTAATGATACTTTAGCCCAGTCGGTCGGTTGCCATGAAATGCCACCGAAAGCGCCATTTAATCGGTTTAAACTTGAATCGCTAGTGCCTGCACCAAGAGAAACCTCAATGGTATCAAACAATGTTTTAGAGGCGACAACGTATTTTGCATCAAAGTTATTCGCCGCGCCGCCTAAATCTTGAATCCCGAACGCTAATTTAAACCAATTGTCAGGAATAAGGGGTACGCCAACTTTTAAGTTAGCCGATAAATCAGAGCTTTCATTTAGACTATCACCATAAGCCGAATTTCGGCCCGACAATTCGACAAAGTCCCATAAGCCAATACCAAAATGAAAGTTTGCGGTGTCGCGGTATTGGCCTCTGCGTTCTGTTTGATTGCTGTATTGAAAATAAAACTCACCACTATCAAACAGTGTGGCACTAGGGGTATTTATTAAGCCACTAAAGCCTTGAAATGAGGTAGTAGGATTTTGCTTGGCGGCGGCTATGGCGGGCAGCAAACAAAGCAAGGTGAGAATTACGCGCTTCATATCAGTTATATCCTGTTTGACGTTATATTTGATTGTTATACCCATTGCACTAAAAGGTGATCATTTTTCACTGTCTTAACGAATGATAAGGTTATCGCGGCACTTACCTACGGCCGTTTATCATCGCTACACAATTGATCTCATCATTAATACAATGCGTATGAATTGTTGGTATAGAGCTATTACGGCGTATTAATCATGCCCTGTAATAAGCTATTGTGAGGCTGTTACAATAAAAAACCCGCCACATGGGCGGGTTTGCTGGCAGGCTGAAAGTTTAACCTTCGCCTGTGCCACCAGAGGTAACGCCACCAGAAGCGCCACTAGGGATAACAATATCACCAAGAGTATCTTTGATTACTGTATCAGTTATTTCTTCCGCTAGAGTATCTGAATTTGTTACTGAAAGGTTAGTCGCTAACTCAGTCGCTTGGATAATAATTTGATCTTGTACCAAATTAATTTTATTGACTAGAGCAGTAATATCAACCGTTGAAGGGGTTGATGAACCAACTACAGCCGTAGCCACGGCTTTTACATCTGCTAAATAAGCATTTAAAGTTTCTGTCATTGTTTGCGCGCCTACAGGCGTTAGGCCTGCTAGTGCTGCGTTAACTAGAGAAAGTGTTGCTGTTTTAGCATTTGCACCGTCAAGATTGTCAGCGTTAGATGCATCGGCAATGACGATGCTATAAAGGTTAGTCGTTGATAAATCAACACCAATGATAGAACCTACAACTTCAGAAGCATCCTGTTGGAAATCTGTTACTTGGTCGCTAGTGATAAGGCTTAAATCTAAATTAGGATTAGTGGCTGCTGCAGCAAGCACTGTATCTGTTGCCATCGTTGAAAGTGCGTTAGCGTTTGCAGTAACAGGTGCAGTGCTATCAGCGTAGACAAAAGTTGTAAGTCTTAGGTCAGTTAAACTAGCGGTAGGAATAGTAGCGCCGCTGAGATAAGTACCGTCACATAAAGGAGCATCACAAATCATAGTGGTGTCAGCATCAGCTGTAATGGCTACAACAAAAGCGCCACCAGTTACGCCATCAAGATCAATAGAGTATGTACCATCGATAGCTGTCTGTGCTTGACCTAGCGATGTTGTTAGGTCACCTGCACGGTAAATATCTACTTGTCCGCTTATTACAGTACCTTTAACACCACTACCACCAAACTGTAAGTTTGAAGAATCATCACTGCTGCTACTATTACAAGCTGCTAAAGACAAACCAATTGCAATAGCTAGCGTCGAACGAAGTATAGTTTTCATCATTAATTACCTTATATTGTTAGATATCGAAACCTTGGGGGAAAAGTTCCATTTTTTATGAAAATTTTTTAACTAGGCGAAATATTACGCGGTAATATCAATCAGTGCAATGTTAAAATACTAGTCGTTGCGATATTTATAATAAAAAGATGGCTATTTACCAGTGTGTTACATGTTACTGTTGATAAACTAGCCTTTAGTTAGTGTTTACTACGCGGCTAGTTAAAAGGATGTTTAGCTTTTTGTACTCGATATTGCCGTATTTATAGCCACAGATGGCTGTTAATTCGTCTGCATTTAACAAGGAATGTTAATTATGTTATCTAATACTAAGCCGGCTCGAAGTAAGGAGTTGGCCAAATTTTATTGCAACATCAAACACCATGGTGCAGTTGATGGCGTAACGGGATCTTGTCATCAATTACAGGTTAGTCATTCGAATAACAGATTAACAGACAGCTATCTGGTTGATTGTGGGTTGTTTCAGGGCGCTGAAACCTCAGGCCGTTCGGTTAGCGATTTGTTGGCGATAGAATTTGATTTAACTGACGTTCGTGCGTTAGTGGTTACTCACTGTCATATTGACCATGTTGGTCGCATTCCTTATTTACTCGCCGCTGGCTTTACTGGGCCTATTTATTGTTCAAGCGCCACTGCGCTATTATTGCCAGAAGTGATCCGCGACGCGCTAAAAGTTGGTGGGATGGCTGGCAAGCGTATTGGCTCTAGAATTTTAAAACGCTTAAGCTCCCAACTGGTTGGCGTTGATTATGGCGTATGGCAGCCTTTACCCGCTTTACCTAGTGGTAATGAGCGCACTAATATACGTGCTGCTAATAAGCGTACGAGTGAAGTAAAGGTTAAGCTCAAGTTTAAACCAGCGGGGCATATATTAGGTTCAGCTTACGTTGAGTTTGATGTCGCTGGAGGAAGCACCAAAGAACGGATTGTGTTTTCAGGCGATCTCGGGGCATGTTACACCCCATTATTACCAGCACCTTTTCCTCCTTATGGTTGTGATACCTTGGTGATTGAAAGTACGTATGGCGACAGAAATCATCAGGGCCGCAAGCAGCGCCGCGCGCAACTAGAGCAAGTGCTAACTCGCTGTTTACGCGATAAAGGGGTGGTATTAATTCCGGCCTTTAGCATTGGCCGCACACAAGAGTTGTTATACGAAATTGAACAAATTCTATTTCGGCTTGAGAGCAAAGCTAATAAAGCGGCCAACTTAAAGGGAGCAGGGCTGACGAAAGCACAATCCATTTTAAACAACGTTGACGTAATTGTAGACTCACCACTGGCCGCTAAGTTTACCGAGCATTATAAAGGGCTAAAACACTGTTGGGACAAGGAAGCGCGGCGTAAAGTACACGCTGGGCGCCATCCGTTGTCTTTTGAGCAACTCACCACCATTAATAGTCATCAGCAACATCTGCAAACCATGGATTATTTAGCTCAGCGTAAGCTGCCAGCCATTATTATTGCTGCCAGTGGCATGTGCAGCGGTGGCCGCATTGTTAACTACCTTAAACGCTTTATTGAGCAGCCGACGACCGATGTGTTATTTGTTGGTTATCAGGCACGTGGCACGTTAGGCCGCGCGATTATTAAATATGGTGCAGGCGAACAGAACCAGAATAACAATAAATCGGGTTATATCGAGATTGACCAGCAGCGTTATAACATTGGCGCGACTATTCATCAGTTGTCGGGTTACTCGGCCCATGCCGATCAGCATGACTTGTTGCGATTTGTCCGCCGGATGCGCCGTAAACCAAAAGTGATTAAAATTGTCCATGGCGACCAACACGCTAAGGTTGCACTGCAACAGGCACTTGAGCAATTAGTGCCAGATTGTGTTGTTGAGGTGGCGTCGTGATTTATCGTGCCAATGGCAACAGACATTTGTCACCTGACTAAAAACTAGGCTATATTAAGTTGTACATTTGGCATTTTTGATAAAAAGGAAGGGCTATGGATACTAGTGATCATAACAACATGACCGTGCTGTTCGAACAACTGGGTTTGGCAGGCAGTAACGAGCAAATCAACAAGTTTTTAAGTGAGCACCGTTTATTTGAACATCAACGAATTGAGCAAGCTGATTATTGGACGCCATCGCAAGCGGCTTTTTTACAGCAAGCTATTGCTGAAGATTCAGATTGGGCGGAATTGGTCGATCATTTGGATGCGGCGTTACGTCACTGAGTGGGCAAAGCTAAACATAATCGGCTGATAATCATCAGTCAGCCGATATTTATATTACTGATTAACGCGTCTTAAGAAGGCTTGAGTGCGGGGATCTTGTGGGTTATTAAAAATCATATTGGCGCTGCCTTGCTCAATGATTTTTCCTTGATCCATAAAAATAACCTTATCGGCTATTTCTTTCGCAAACTGCATTTCGTGAGTCACGATTAACATGGTTTGCTTTTTTTTAGCCAGCTTTTTCATTAAGTTTAATACTTCGCCGACCCATTCAGGATCAAGCGCAGAAGTTGGCTCGTCAATTAAAATAACCTTGCTGTGCGATGCCATTGCGCGGCCAATGCCGATGCGTTGTTGCTGACCACCAGATAAAGCCGACGGATAAAAGTCTTTTTTGTCTGCTAGACCAATGCTTTCAAGAATCGCTAACGCTTCTTTAGTCGCCTCAACCTTTGATTTTCCCCAAACAGTAACAAGCCCTTCGGTTAGATTGCCTAATGCGGTTTTATTGGCAAATAGGGCATAATTTTGAAACACAAAAGAGGTTTTTTTGCGCAGTTCGGTTAATTGTTGTTTGCTGAAATTTGTGGCGTCAATGCTCAGCTCATCAATCGTGATTTGGGCGGTAGTCGGTTGCTCTAGAAAGTTAAGGCAACGTAGCAGGGTTGATTTACCCGTGCCAGACGGTCCGATAATTACCGTGGTTTCGCCTTCTTTAATATCAAGATCAATGTGGCGCAATACTACATTATCACCAAAGTGTTTGCTTAAATTAGTAACTTTGATCATCTTAATACGCCTTGTTGAGGTAAATCTCTAGTCGAACTTGTATTTGAGTAAACACCATCACTACGCCCCAGTAAATTAAGGCCACAGCAAGGAAACTTTCAAAGAATAAAAAGCTAGACGAGGCTTCCATCTGGGTTTTTGCCATAATCTCAGTTACGCCAAGCGTGAAGGCCAGCGAGGTGCTTTTGATCATATCAATGAAATGATTCATTAATGATGGCGTCGCAATACGAGCCGCTTGCGGCAACACAATTCGGCGCATCGCCTGACTATTGGTCATGCCAATACTGAGTGAAGCTTCCATTTGAGTTTTATCAACAGCCATAATCGCAGCGCGAATTGTTTCGGCTTTGTAGGCGGAAAAATGCAAGGTAAGGCCGATAACAGCTGCCGTGAAGGCATTCATCGCGACTAACTCAGGGAATATTTGCGGTAAACCGTAATACAACAAAAATAGTTGGACTAACAGCGGGGTACCACGAAAGAAAGAAATAAATAGCATTGCCAGCTGATTAAGTACCGGTACTTTAAAGGTACGTACCACAGCCAAGCCAACAGCTAAAATGAGCGAGAAGACTAAACCTAACAGTGCCATTTCCATGGTTGTTCCCAAATACTTAAACAGTATTGGGAACAGGTTTAGCATGTATTCAAAATTGAATTGCATTTACTTAACAGTGATATCCGTTGCGAACCATTTAACAGAAATGGCCTTTAGGCTGCCATCTTGACGCATGTCGTCTAAGATTGCATTAACTTTGTCGCGTAGTGCCATTTGCTTTTCCGTTTTCAAAAACGGCATTGCGTTAGCGAATGTTTCAAAAGTTGGGCCAGCAAGTTGCAGTGGTAATGGTGATTTGTTGATTAGTTCAACTGATGACAATCTGTCCATTACAAAAGCGTCTGTTCTGCCTAAAGCTACATCAAGTTCAATAGTAGTTTCGTAAGTTTTGATATTGATTTTGTTTTCAGTATCATACTTATGCAGTAACTCAGCAAAGTTAGAACCTAAGTTTACGCCGACTGTTTTGTTGGCTAGGTCTGCGATGCCTTTGATAGAGTCGTTGCCTTTCTTAACTACAACCTGTGCGCCGTCATATACGTATGGCTGGCTAAACGCGTATTTTTCAGTACGAGCGTCGGTGATAGTAATTTGGTTTGAGATAGTGTCGATGCGGCCAGTTTCTAACATGCCGAACAGACCAGAAAAGTTAACGGTAACAAATTCAACTTTGCTGTCATTGCGTTTAGCGATTTCGCGCCATAAATCAACTTCAAATCCTTGCAACTCATCATTTTTAGAGAAAGTGAAAGGGAAGTAGTTGCCTGACATGCCAACTTTAATAGTGGTTTGGGCGTTAGCAAAAGTAGCGACCGTGGTAGTAACTAACATTATTGCTGCAATTAATATTTTTTTCATGGTAAATCCTACGGCTTAAAATTTCGAGGCGCGATCCTAGCACGCAAGGCGGCTAAGGGCGAAGATCAAAAAGTTATTATATATGCCTTTTAGTTAGGGTGGTGTTTTTAATAAAACATAGTGTTAATGCATTGTTAGATAATGCATTTTTTTAGCAAGTGATTTTTATGACCTATTGGGAAGTTATCTAGGGTCGCATAATGGTCAAAACCGAGCTTTTTATAAAACTCAAGCGCCTGAAAACTGGCGGTTTCTACTTTAAAAAGATGAATGCCTTCACCGATCGCGTATTGCTCAATATCTTTAACTAGCTGTGTGGCTAACTGGTGGCCGCGGTAATCTTGGTTGACCCATAACAGCTCAATGCTGCACCAGCCCCAAGAGAGCTGCGCAAAAATACCACCGATTAATTCTTGTTGTAAATCGCGAATAAAGCAGCCTATTGCTTGCGGATCATTGCCCCCAGCATGCTGGTGGTTGTAATTTCGCAGTTTAGTGGTTAATTCTTCGGTATCGCTTAGTTGGGCGGGTAATACAGGTTCAAATAATAGTAGGTCTAAATCCAGTGGCATGGTGAGTCTCTTACTCAGAACGATTATTGCTAATTTAGCAAAATATATCGGGCTTGCGTAGCTATATCAAGCGGGTTTGAGGTCAGTGATTTAGTATTATTGTATTAATGATGCAGGTATAATAACGCCAGTTTTTATAAGAGAAATATCATGAGTCGTAATCTGGTTGTGTTAGTTGATGCTAACGATAACGTGGTTGGTAGCGAGGATAAGCTACGTGCGCATCAAAATGGACAACTACACCGCGCATTTTCAATTTTTGTCGCTCGACGTATCCACGGAAAAGTCGAGGTTTTATTGCAGCAGCGTGCTTTTTCCAAATACCACTGTGGTGGTATGTGGAGTAATAGCTGTTGCTCGCATCCCCAGCCAGATGAAGACTTAAAACAGTCGGCGCTAGGGCGCTTGCATGAAGAGCTTGGTTTTGGTTTAAGTGATATAAGCTGGATTGGCAGTCACACCTACCGCGCGCTGCTGGTTAATGGTTTAATCGAGCACGAGTTTGACCATTTATTCATTGGCTGGGATCAAAATCCGCTGATTAAACCAAACCCTGACGAAGTTTGTGCCACGCAGTGGTTAACTGTTGAGCAAATAGAATTAGCGATAACCAACCAATCGCTTGAGTTTACCCCATGGTTTGCCGCAACTTTTGACAAAGTTAAAGCCAGTTTAATTTAAGGCTGTTGGTCGCTGACTAAATTTAAAGTAATTTCCCCATAAACAGTTAATATTATGAGATAACTTAATACATCATCAGCAATTTAGACTAGTATAACTACCTTGTTACATACGCATCTTTAAATGATGAGTTATTGTTTTTGGGGTTAATTGTTTGAGGTTTATCAATGAAGTTTAAATTGCCGTTAGTGGTATTGGCCAGTCTTAGTGTGTTGCTTAGTGGCTGTGAACAGCCTACATCAAGTGACGCGCCTCGTGGGCGGCCGACGCCGCAAGTTGATGTTATTACGTTAACCGCCTCTACCGTGATATTTAAGCAAACGCTACCGGCTCGGGCTGTCGCTTCACGCGTTGCCATTGTGCGCCCTCAAGTGTCAGGCATTGTGTTGCAACGGTTATTTGAAGAGGGGGCGTTAGTTAAAGCTGGCCAGCCGCTGTATCAAATAGACGACGCAATTTATCAGGCCTCATTATTATCAGCGAAAGCGCAAATTATTCGCACTCAAACCAATTTAAACAACGCTAAATCTGAATTAAGCCGTTATCAAAAGCTGATTAAAAATAATGTTGTTAGTCAGCAAACGCTCGATCAGGCTCAGGCGAGTTTTTCTTCATATAAAGCGCAGCTAGCGATGGATCGGGCGGCGCTTAACCGCGTTAAGGTCGATCTTAGTTATACCCATGTGCTTGCGCCAATTTCAGGGAGAATTAGTAAGTCTAATATCACCGAAGGCGCATTGGTTACTGCGTTGCAATCGCAGGCAATGGCGACAATTACGCAGCTCGACCCCATTAATTTTGACTTAGTTCAGGGTAACGCCGAACTGAGAAGCATAGTGCAACGAAAAAACAGCGGCGAACTGACTGCAACGGTGCAAACCGCGGTGCTTAATTTTCAGGGCGGCGAAAACTATGCGCATCAGGGCATATTAAAATTTAACGAAGTGCAGGCTAATCCATCGACAGATACCGTGGTGCTGCGGGTTCAATTTGCTAATCCGCAATACCTGTTATTACCGGGTATGTATGGCGAAGTTGAATTAACCCAGGCGACGCGAGAAAATTCAATTTTAGTACCGCAAAAATCAGTCCAGTTTAACCGTCAGGGCCAAGCTACGGTCTACATTTTAGAGCAAGACGACGTGGTTAACTTGCGTACTGTCACTATTGGTCGCAGTTTTGGCCACAACTGGTTAGTACTCGACGGTTTAGCCGCGGGTGAAACCATTGTGATTAGCGGCGTTCAAAAAATTGGCCCAGGCAGCAAGGTGGTGTCAAACGATGTTACCAAGCCTGCTGAAACTTCTAAAATTAAGGCGGGATAATCCATGGTTAAACGTTTTATTGACCGGCCGATTTTAGCCTGGGTTATCGCCATTATGATCATGCTGGCTGGTGTATTATCGATATTTCAGCTGCCGATTGCCCAATACCCCAATGTTGCGCCGCCGGCTGTTAGTGTTACAGCGAATTATTCTGGTGCCTCGGCGCAAGTGGTGCAAGACACGGTAGTGCAGGTGATTGAGCAAAGCCTAAGTGGTATTGATAATGTGCAATACATTAACGCCACCAGTGACTCAACGGGTAGCGCAACTATTACTATTACCTTTAATGCCGGCACCGATCCCGATATTGCCCAAGTGCAAGTGCAAAATAAGTTGCAAACCGCGATGCCGTTATTGCCGCAAAAAGTGCAGCAAAATGGGGTAAGGGTGACTAAGTCTTCGTCGGGCTTCTTAATGGTGTTAGGTTTTTATTCGGCCGACAGTCGAATGGATCGCAATGATATTTCAGACTATGTTGCGGCCAACATTCAAGATCAGCTGAGTCGAATTAACGGCGTTGGCCAGGTCCGATTTTTTGGCTCAAAATACGCCATGCGGATCTGGTTAAACCCACAAAAATTGACTCAATATCAGCTCGGGGTACAAGACGTAACGAGTGCCATCACCAGTCAAAACTCACAAATTGCCGCTGGTGAATTAGGTGGCAGCCCAGCCGTGGCTGGTCAGCAAATTAATGCCAGCATTATTGTGCAAACCGGGTTAGAAACCGCTGAAGAATTTGGCAATATATTACTGCGGGTAAGCCCCGACGGCTCAACCATTCGGCTTAAAGATGTCGCGCGGGTTGAGCTGGGCGGTGACAACTATCAAATCGTTTCAGAATATAACGACAAACCCGCTGCTGGGATCGGGATTAACCTAGCATCTGGCGCTAATGCCCTAAATACCGCCGATGCTATTCGCGCGAAAATTTCGGCGCTAGAGCAGCATTTCCCGGTCGGATTAAAAGTTGTTTATCCATACGACGTCACGCCATTTGTTAAGTTATCTATTAAATCGGTTATTACCACCTTGCTCGAAGCTATTGTGTTAGTTTTTCTGGTGATGTATCTGTTTTTACAAAACTTTCGCGCCACGTTAATTCCGACCATTGCGGTGCCAGTGGTGCTGTTGGGTACGTTTGCTATTTTGTCGATGTTTGGTTATTCAATTAACACCTTAACGATGTTTGCGATGGTACTGGCCATTGGTCTGTTGGTTGATGATGCGATTGTGGTGGTCGAAAATGTCGAACGGGTCATGCACGAAGAAGGCTTGTCGCCACGTGAAGCGACCAAAAAGTCGATGGACCAAATTACCAGTGCCTTAATAGGTATTGCAATGGTGCTGTCAGCGGTCTTTATTCCAATGGCCTTTTTTGGTGGTTCGACCGGGGTTATTTATCGCCAATTTTCAATCACCATCGTGTCAGCTATGGCGCTGTCGGTGGTGGTGGCGTTAACATTAACTCCAGCCCTTTGTGCGACGATATTAAAACCTGTTGATCGACAAGTTAAACCAACCAAGGGTTTTTTTGCTTGGTTTAATAAGGTGTTTGACGCAGCAACGGTGCATTATCGTGCAGGTTTGGTGCATGTGTTAGCTCGCACGGGCCGCTACATGCTAATTTATGGCTTACTTGTCATAGGACTAGGCTATTTATTTACTAAGTTGCCGACCTCATTTTTACCCGACGAAGACATGGGCACCATGTTTACCCAAATGGTGTTGCCACAAGGGGCGAGTCAAGAGCGCTCGATGGCCGTGATGGAGAAAATTGAAGATTACCTGCTGATTGATGAGGCAGAAAATGTTGAATCGGTCTTTTCGGTGGTTGGTTTTAGCTTTAGTGGTAACGGCCAAAACAATGGTATTGCCTTTGTCCGGTTAAAAGACTGGGAGCACCGAACACGCGACGATCAGCATATTACTGCGATTGCTGGCCGGGCAATGGGAGCATTTTCACAAATTAAAGAAGCTTTTGTCTTTGCCTTTGTGCCACCTGCCATTATGGAGCTTGGCAGTGCGTCGGGTTTTAATTTTCAACTGCAAGATTTGTCGGGCCAAGGGCACGAAGCCTTGATGAATGCCCGCAATCAGTTATTGGGCATGGCAGCGCAAGATCCGCGATTAGTCGGCGTACGCCCGAACGGTTTAAGTGACTCACCGCAGTTTAAGATTGATATTAACCAGCAAAAGGCGATGGCATTGGGCGTTAGCCTTGATGACATTAACAAAACGTTTTCCACGGCTTGGGCACCGACTTATGTTAATGACTTTGTCGACCGTGGACGGGTTAAGCGGGTCTATGTGCAAGCAGATGCGCCATATCGAATGATGCCTAAGGATCTGAGTTATTGGTATGTTCGCAATAATCTTGGCGAAATGGTGCCTTTTACCGCCTTTAGCTCGGTGCGTTGGGTTTATGGCTCGCCAAAATTAGAACGTTACAATGGCGCGCCATCGGTTCAAATCTTGGGTCAGGCTGCCCCAGGCTTAAGCTCAGGCGACGCAATGCAAGCGATGAGTGAATTGGCCGCTAAATTACCTGAAGGTTTTGGTTTTCAATGGTCGGGCATGTCTTTGCAAGAGCAGCAATCGGGCGAGCAAGCACCAATGTTATATGCCTTGTCTATTTTAGTGGTGTTTTTATGTTTAGCCGCACTGTATGAAAGCTGGAATGTGCCGTTTGCGGTGATGATGGTGGTGCCACTAGGTGTGTTAGGCGCGGTAGTATTTGCGATTGGTCGTGAATTGTCTAATGACGTTTATTTTCAGGTTGGCTTGTTAACCACTATTGGACTGGCGGCTAAAAATGCGATTTTAATTGTTGAGTTTGCCCGAACCTTGCATCACCAAGGGCAAGACTTAGTCAGCGCTACCATTGATGCGGCGCGGTTACGCTTGCGACCAATAATCATGACCTCGCTGGCCTTTATGCTTGGGGTTACCCCATTAATGTTAAGTACTGGGGCTGGCTCTGGCAGTCAAAATGCCATTGGTACAGGAGTATTTGGCGGCATGTTGTCAGCGACTGTTTTGGCGATTATCTTTGTTCCGGTATTTTTCGTGGTAGTTTATCGTGCCAAGGACAAACCTGACTAAGTTAGGGTTTTAATTTGGGCGGTTGCAATTAAAAACCAGCGTATTTACGCTGGTTTTTTTAGCGCTGGTTTCTGTGCTATTAGTTGTGAAATATAAGCTTGCTGCTTGGGGCAATAACCCTCAAAGAAGTGCAGTACTGTAAATCCTTCAAACCACTGCAATAGCTCCTGATCATTGAGCAGAAAATTAGGATTGCGCGGTCGACCTATCGCGGCCTGTTGGTGTGTGAATGTTTCGTACACTATTAGACCTCCAGGTTGTAATGCTGCGATAATTTGCGGCATAAGTGGCCGGTGCAGATAACGAAAGACCAAAATAGCATCGTAGGTCGCTACGGGCAGTTGGTAAGGGTTGGCCGATTCAAGATCGCCACACACAATGGTGCAATTGGTCAGGGTGTTTGCGGGGCTATTGCTCTTTATGTGCTGTAACGCCACTTGGTCGCGATCAAGCAATGTTGTAGCAAAGCCATGAGCCGCCAATTGCAAGCCGTTGCGACCGCTGCCACAAGCCAAGTCGAGAATATTTGCTTGTGGTTTAAACAAGGGCAGCGCAGTGCTTAATAATGGCATGGCGAAAGGCGCAGTGAAACTGTCTGTGGTCATAATGAACCTGTTCTGGCTGAATTTGGCTTGAATTATTATGCAATCAAGTTTAACAACTTACCACGCCCAGCTCTATTTCTTCCACAATGCATGTTGAATTCGGGGGAACGCCCTCTCAAAAAGGGACAGGCATAAAAATGTTGTGGAAAACTAACCAGATATTGGTAAGTATGTAACGATTCACCAACTCGCTGCCAGGCTTGTGAGCTGGTATTAATGGTAAATATATAGAGGCAGTAGCAATGACAAGTTGGTTTTCTAAATGGTTGGGATTGGTACCGGTAATTTTTGTACTGCTGTGGAGCACAGGTTTTATAGGTGCTAAGTTCGCGCTGCCTTACATCGAGCCATTTAATTTACTGTTTATTCGCATGCTGATGACCATAGCGGTGTTTGCACTATTGTTGCTGTGGTTTAAGGTGCCGATGCCACCATTGCATTTAATTAAACATCAGGTAGTTGCGGGATTACTAATTCACGGCGGTTATCTCGGAGGAGTTTTTGCCGCCATCAAATGGCAAATGCCGGCCGGGGTGACAGCGTTATTAGTGTCGATGCAGCCTTTACTGACTGCGTTGATTAGTCTGGGATTGTATCGACAACGACTAAGCAAATTACAGTGCCTTGGTTTAGCCCTTGGTTTTGCGGGTGTTGTTTTGGTTTTGAGCTCAAAGCAACACGATGGCGACTTAGTGCTGACTTGGCCGATGATGTTGGCTGCCACTGTGGCATTGTTTGGCATAACAATTGGCTCGCTTTATCAAAAACGTTTTGGCGGCGGGGTTAACTTGCTGGCGGCGTCTTTTATTCAATTTAGCGCGACCACCGTGCTAATGGCAGTATTAACCTACAGCTTTGAAACTCAAGAGGTTGACTGGCAATGGCCGTTAATCGCAACGCTGATGTGGTTGGTGTTTGGTTTGTCGGTGGCAGCGGTTTTATTATTGTTGTTTATGATTAATGAAGGTGAGTCGGCCAAGGTTGCGGCTTATTTTTATCTAGTGCCAGGGGTAACGGCTGTTGAAGCTTGGTTACTGTTCGATGAAACCTTGTCACTAATCGCTGTGGCTGGCGTCGCAATAAGTGTGATTGGTGTTTATTTTACGATAAAACCTCGGGGCCAGTCGGTTAAATAAGCGATGTTTAATTGGGCCATTAGGGCAGTAATCAAGGTTGATATCTATTAGAATGTGCGCTCAATAAATTGGTTAGTAGATAGTGTAATGAAGTTGTTCGATGTAAAACTAATGACGGCCATTGAACGGTTATTTTTATTACGCAGCATTGCCATAGCGACTCAATTAGCTGCCGTATTTGCCGTGTATTTTGTGATGTCGTTGCAGATAAGTCTTTATCCGCTGTTACTGGTCATTGCTGTTGAAACCGTGTTTCATTTACTGAGTATGCTGGTGTATCGAGATCGTAAAGCGACTCACGCTGGCATTATGGTGCAATTATTAGCCGATGTGCTGTTTTTGACTTTGTTGATGTCGCAAAGTGGCGGGGCTACCAACGCGTTTGTATCGCTATTGCTAATGCCTATTGTGATTGCTGCCGTGAGCTTGCCTGCGCGATTACTGGGTTTAATCTCGCTGACAGCGGTATTAGCTTATAGCGCACTGTTATTGCAAATGCCGTCATCGAGCATGCACCAAATGGACATGAGTAACCATTATATCGGCATGTGGATTAATTTTTTATTGTCGGTGATTGTGGTGACTTTTGTGGTCGGCACAATGGCTTGGATGATTACTAAACGAGAGCGTGCCTTAGCGTTAGGGCGCGAGCAGCAGCTGCGTAACGAACAATTACTTGCGCTTGGTGTCGCTTCGGCCCAAGTGACTCATCAATTAGCGACGCCACTGGCTAATTTACAGTTATTGTTTGATGAACTGATCGAAGATTACCCCAAATCAGAGGCGGTTCAGGCCATGCGTCAGCCGTTGCTGCAATGCGCAGATCAACTGGGTTATTTTCGTGGCTTGGCCAGCTCTATCCGCACCAACCAACCTGAGTTAATCACCGCTAGTGAATTATTAGCTCAGTTTCAGCAAGCGGTGCAATTAAACTTCCCTCAATTACAGTTCGACACTGATAGCGATACAGATATTGCAGCATTGAACAGCCAAATAGAGCCCAGTATTAACGATGAGCTTAGCGCCGAAATTTGGATTGAAGGTGATGCGATGTTATTACCAGCCTTGCTCAATTTAATTCAAAATTCGGTCAAAGCCAGCGAACAAGGTCCGCAGCAGCAGGTAATGTTAAGCACAACGTGCCAAGACAATTCGCTAGTGCTGAGCTTAAGAGATTTTGGCTCGGGCATTAAACAACCAGACAGCTTAGGGGCTAAACTAATGCAAAGTGATACGGGCTTAGGCATGGCCGTTTTGTTGTCAAATAGTACGTTTGAGCGCCTTGGCGGTAGCCTGACGTTATCGAATCACCCACAGCAGGGCGCAATAGCCTGTGTCCGTTTACCTATTATTGAAAACCACCGATGAAATTACTCATTATTGAAGATGACTTGCCATTTGCCGCGACCTTAACTCGGCGTTTAAGCAAGCAAGGTTTTAGTTGCACGGCGGTACATCGAGCATGCGAGGTTTTGCATTTATGCCATCAGTTAAAACCCAGTTATATTTTGCTAGATATGAAATTAGCGACAGATAATGGCTTATTGCTTATAAAACCAATGAGAGCTGCTTTGCCAAATGCCACAATAGTGCTGTTAACTGGTTTTGCCAGCATAACTACGGCTGTTGAGGCAATGCGCCTGGGTGCTGATGATTATTTGGCGAAACCGGTTGATACCAAAATGTTGCTTAAAGCGTTAATGGTCAACTATTCACCCGAAAATACACCAGAAAACACAGCTGTAATTACGCCAGAAACTGAGGCCGAACTGACGCTTGAACTGAATGTTATGTCACCGGATCGGGTTGAGTGGGAGCACATTAATCAGGTGCTTCGTAGTAATGATGGTAATGTTTCAGAAACGGCTCGGCAACTGGGCATGCATCGGCGTACCTTACAGCGAAAACTGCAGAAAAAGCCAGTCGCTAAATAGGGTTATTTACGCTATTGAGGTCTTAGTGAGGGCAAAGGCATGTTCTCGGGAGTTGTTCTAGGAATAAAGGCGAGTGTTAGGTGAAAGAAATTCGTAGTCACACTGCCTAATCAGGATCTGGTTTAGCCGGCTGGGAGATCTGTTGATTAAGTTCAAGCGTAATTGTGGTGCCTATGTTTACTTCACTGCTTAAGCTTATTTTTCCTTGCAAGTCAGACTCAACTAACTCTTGGCAGATCGACAGACCAAGACCGGAACCGCCATCGTTTGCTTTGGTGGTGTAATATTTCTCAAAGGCCTGTTGCTGTTGTTGCTGGCTCATGCCTTGGCCATTATCGGCAATAGTGATTGTAATGATGTTTTCATCAGCTTGCGCAGAAAGGTTAATGACACCTGTTTGTTGATTAGGAAATGCATGCACTAGCGCATTGTTGATAATATTTATGATGACCTGTGACAAAGCCCCTGGGTAGCTGGTCAGCGAAATATTAGCGTCAATATTAACCGTAATATCAATTTTGTGTTGTGATAATTTGGGAGCAATCGTTAGTAATATATCGGCAATATAGTGGGTTAAATTAAAAGACAATAACCTTTTGCTGCATTGGTCCACTGCCACTTGCTTGAAACTTTCCATCAAATCTGTGGCTCGGGTGGCATTACGATGGCATAACGTTACCGATTGCTCAATCATGCTTAAGTAGTTAGTAAAGTCACTTTTACTCATTTTTTGCTGTGTAAATAGCTGCTCTATCTTGGTTGTTTCTTGCCCGATCACGCCAATAGCCAGCAGTGTATTAGCCATTGGAGTGGCTACCTCATGTGTTATCGAAGCAACCATGCTGCCAAGCTCAGCTAATTTGTTGGCTTCTTTTAGCTGTTGCTCGAGCAGTTCTTTCTTGATCCGAGATAATTGGTTTTCAACACGAGCAAGTAAAACGTCACGATGAACTGGTTTATGAATGTAATCAGCAGCGCCGACATCAAAGCCATAACTGACATCTTCAGGCGCTATTTTTGCGGTAACGAAAATAACTGGAATATGTTTAGTTTTAAGGTTGCCTTTAATCGCTTTGCAGGTTTGAAAGCCGTCTAAAACAGGCATCATGACGTCCATTAAAATTAGATCGATATTTACCTTAGCAAGTACCTTTATCGCTTGTTCGCCGCTGGTTACTGCTGAAATTTTATATTGATCCGAATTTAAATAATCGCGCAATAAATCAATGTTGAGCGGTTTGTCGTCGACAATAAGAATGGAAGCTTTATGTAATTGAGTCATCGGTATTACCCATTAAGTATTTTTTTAGGCCATCGAGATCGTAACATTCGACAAACTTTAATAGTGTAGCAAAATAGTGATGCTGGCTAGGGTGTTGCTTAGCAAGCGCTAACAGCTGTTCCTCCACTTCATTAATTAAATACAAATCACATTGTTCGATTAATTCCCTAATTGATGGCTTGCTTAATACGTCGTTGCCGGTGTGGGATTGTGCGGCCTGAAGTTTAGGGGCGGGATCTTTATAACTATACCTTAGGTCTAGTAACTGAGCTAAAATCTGATAAATATCTCTAAAATGAAATGGTTGCGCTATATAACTATCAAACCCTTTTGCTTGGTAATAGGCTTGATTGTGTTCAACTTGCGATGCGCTAATTGCAATGACCGGTAATGTGGTATATCGCTGCTTTATATTGTTAAGTAAATCTTGACCGTTCATTACCGGCATATCAAGATCGGTAAAAACGAGATCAATCTTTTGTTGTTTTAACAAGTTTAGCGCTTGTTGTCCATTTTTGGCCTCAAAAGCAGTAAAGCCAACATCAGTGAGCATCCAATTTAACAGGTCGCGGTTAATCGTAATGTCGTCGACGATCAGAATATTAATATCATGTTCGGTTTGCAAACGATCAACGGTTGAGTCTTGTTGCTGTATTTTCGCTAATGTTTCGTTGATTTCATCATGACCGACAGGGGGTAATGATAGTTTGAAATAAAATGTTGAGCCTTGCTGTGGCACCGACTCGACTTGAAGCTGACTTGCCATTAACTTGAGATATTTTTGACAGATGGTTAGGCCCAAACCAGTGCCACCAAAGTGGGCTGAGATATGGCCTTGATGAAATGCTTCAAAAATATCGTGCTGCTGTGCTATCTCAATGCCAATGCCACTGTCATGCACTGAAAATAACAACCGATTATCGTCGGTATTCAACGTTACTGATAAATGCACCGTGCCATCGCTGGTAAATTTAAGCGCATTGCCGACTAAATTTATTAGAATTTGTCGTAGTTTTCCTTGATCCCCAGTCACCACATACGATGTGCTGTCTAAATTGTGCGAAACTTGCCACAAGATATTTTTGTTTTTTGCTTTTAATAAAAACATCTCATCGATGGTGTTGATTAAATCAAGTAAATTGAAAGCTTGGTTGAATATTTCGGTATGGCCTGCTTCAATCTTAGATAAATCTAAGACGTCATCAATTAAGGCCAACAAGTGTTCACCGGACTTACCGACAATCTTTAGTGATTTTTTTTGTTGTTTTGTCACGTTACTATCGCGCTGTAAAATTTGGGTATAGCCGAGAATAGCGTTCATTGGCGTACGTATTTCATGTGAAATATTTGCTAAAAATGTCGACTTTGCCTGATTGGCCATTTCGGCCTCGTGCTTGGCGATAAGGGCCTGTTCTGTCGCTAAGTTTGCTTGCGTTGCCATGGCCTCTCGTTGTGCTACTTCTGCTGCAAGTTGCTGGTTTAATTTAAGTTGTTTATGGCTGCTACTGTTTAAATTATGGATTATTTTGGCAATGGCCATAAACATAAACAATACTAAGGCCGAAATCAACATAACCATTTGAGTAAAAATATAGTTACCGGCAGATAATGGTTGTACTAAGGGTTGAGATATTTCGAGTATGCCTCTGACATCACCCGTTTTCCAGTCGGCTTTCGGCGAGTCTGGGTGGGTATTGTGGCAGCTGATACATTGATCCAACATAATATCGGCCACGGCGTAACGTAAGCTTAAAACACCGTCAATGGTCTCTACTTTAATCACCGGTTCGGTCGGGTTTTTATTGAGTTGTTGCCAAGCCTGGCGCTCAAAGTTACCTGTTAAGCCACCATTTTGGTTGCGCCATGGAAAAGGATAGGGGCTATATAGGTTGAGTGTTACACCGTTGTCAGCGGTATTTATTTTTTCCCCTAACATCATGCTTAATGTTGCGGGCAGGGGAATGGCATTGGTATGGTGCTGATAATCATGAGTAATATTAATACCCAATTTGGTCGCAGTATTGATAACCTCAGAGGTATACAGGGCCCGAAATTGACTAATAATTTCGAGGTATTGGCGTGAGCTATTGGTAACAGATTGTTGAACTAACTGGACGTTGAGCGCATTTATATGAAATAAAATGGCACTATAGCCAATAATAAAGATAAAAAGTAAGACTAATATGGGGTTTTTTTTCCATATTATTTTAATAAATCCCGTGAAATCTGCGCCACTTGTTGATATTTGAGGCATAAGATTTGCTCCAATTAGCAAGTAGCATTGGCCTAAGGATAGACTAAAAATAATTATTCGCGGGATATGATTAAAGGAATTAATTCAAATTGTTAACGTTAGTGCAAAGCCAGATAATAAAGAAAATAATTCTTATTTTATTTGTGCGGGTAGTTTGTTGCTATTAGGGGAATTAATAAGAGATTTTAGAAGCTTGGAGAAATTGATTTGATTTATTTAGATTGTAATAGAATTAAAAATTGAGGAGGTATTGAACTAATTGACTTGATTTTTTGATCTTATTTCAATGATTAACTAACAAGCGGTTAAAAAGAATGGAGCGACTTAGGGGGTACTAAACTAGTTGACCTGAGTCTTATGCATTTTTCTAATATAGTTAACAATCAAATTACTGTTAAAGATAATGGAGCGACTTAGGAGGCTCGAACTCCTGACCTGAACCTTGGCAAGGTTCCGCTCTACCAGCTGAGCTAAAGTCG
>JABSRT010000038.1 GCA_013214945.1 Gammaproteobacteria bacterium | reverse complement strand
ATGAAATAGTGCCGCTAACGCGACACAAAAGTCAGACTAATGCCTTGACAGTAAGAGAGCGTCCATATATGTCTAATGTTTGACAGTCTGTCAGGCTAGCGATCAGTTACCAAGCCACACTTCCCCCCGAATTAATCATTTAGTAAGTGGTGCACTTAGAAGGTGAATTCGGGACACAAGTTCATGCCCTATTTTGATTTAATTTCGTTAGTTACCAAATGCTTACCATCGAATAACTGTTCTTTGATAAGTGATGTCCTGCCCTATACTGTGAAGAGTCAGGTTCCAAAAACTAAACTATACTATGATAAAGTCAAATTCAGTTACTTAGTAAGTAATTACTAAAAATTAATTCGGCTTTGCTCTGTTTTTTCTCTAATTAAGGAGTATTAAAATGAAATTAAGAATTGTTATACTTTCTTTATTGCTCACTATCTTTTCTACAAATGGTTTGGCAAATGAAAAAGTGGCTAATCATATATCTTCCGAGAATATTAAGTGGGTCGATGGCCCCGCTTCTTTACCGCCAGGCTCTAAGATGCATCTTTTATATGGCTCACCAAAGTCTGAGAGCGGTGCATTTACGTTACGCCTTAAATTTCCAAAAAATTACACTATACCCGCTCATTGGCACCCTACAAATGAGAGGATCACTGTTATAAGTGGTGTTTTATATTTTGGTTTGGGAAATAAACTTGATAAAAATAACGCAGGTCCTTTAAAAGCCGGAGCACATGGATGGGTTATTAAAAAAATTGCTCATTTTGCTTATACGGAAGACGAAAGCACAATTATTCAATTGGATGCACAAGCCCCGTGGGGAATAATATACGTTGATGAAAAAAATGATCCAAGAAGTAAATAGTAATATTTTTTAGCCGTATAGTTACTAGCTCATACGGCTAAAATCACCTTAACACCTATATATACTTATTCCCGAATTCAACATGCAAGTAAATTATTATGCCTGCGATTCGACAGTTGTGGGTAAATTGGGCATGAGTTACCTTACACAAAATTAGTTCTAGTAAAAACACTAAAACAGAAATCAAATGAGAGTAGTTAGTAACCAATTGATTCAGGAAGCTTAGCCGTCTAAATTGTATGGGTGATGAGATGGACGCTCGCGCAATCGGCGTCAATGCGCCAAACTAGATTTGAGTCTTAGTTAATTAACGGAGCGTCCATCATGAAGTGTAAAACAATTGGTATTGATTTAGCAAAAAACGTTTTTCAAGTATGTGGTGTTAATGAGCATTTGAAACCTCAGTTTAATGATAAAATTCAACGTAAATCGTTACTCAAGTTCATGGCAAAAAAAGAGCACACTATCGTCGTGATGGAGGCTTGTTATTCATCTAACTATTGGGGGCGAGAAATCACCAAGCTTGGTCATGAAGTAAAATTGATCCCTGCGCAACATGTAACCCCTTTTGTGCGTGGCAATAAAAATGACCGTAATGATGCACTGGCTATCGTTGAAGCGAGCCAGCGACCTTACATTCGATTTGTGCCAGTAAAAACTGAATATCAGCAAGAAATCAATTCATTGCATCGTATTCGCGAACGTCTAATTCGCAATAGAACAGCTATTATCAATCAAATACGTGGCCTACTCAGTGAGTTTGGTGTGATAGCCAGTGCCGGAAAGGCTGAGTTATTTAAACGCCTCTCTGACTTTATAATTGATCCTAAATATACTCATCAACTCAGAGATATGATCGGCGATCTATATAGTGAGCATTTTGCAATGAGCCAGCATATTGAAAAAATTGAAAATCGTCTCAAAAAGTTTGTGGCCGATTCTCCCAATGGAAAAATATTGTTAAGTATTCCCGGCATTGGCTTTATTAATGCTTCTGCATTACTCGCCACAATAGATAAAGGGCAAGCATTTAATAACCCTAGAGAATTTGGTGTTTGGCTAGGTTTGACACCACAGCAATACGCCTCTGGCAATACTAGTCGCATGGGCGGCATAACAAAACGCGGTGATCGTTATCTTCGAAAACAGTTGATTCACGGTGCGAGAACCGTTGTTTGTCACGCCAAAAATAAAACGGATCAACTCAACCAATGGGCGAATAAACTTCGAGAGAAGAAAAGCTTTAACAAAACCGTTGTAGCAATGGCGCATCGACTTGCACGACTAATTTGGATCTTGCTTCAACGACAAGAAGAATACCGCCCGCAATATGCGCCAGTCTTAGCAGGGAGCGCTTAATATGAAATCAGTTTTGTTACTTCGACCTTGTTTAAATCCGTATTGGACAAAGGCTCACAGCCTGAGTGGGTGTTGTGGATGGCAAGGTTCGGGGTAACACCTTTTAGAAGTCCAACCAAAGTCAGTTAATAGTTGATGAACAAAGGTCTAACCTACCTAATCAAAGCCAGACAAGGGCAAGGATTATATTAATCCGCATGAGTGTTACGGTGATTAGGTACGGAACTCATTAGAGGCCAGGGATAATTGAAATATCCCTAATTACAGAGCCTGGATATATGTCGGTACTGATTACTTTTAGACTAGTTTTATTCAACGATTAATAGCTTTAAATAAAATGAAATAGTGCCGCTAACGCGACACAAAAGTCAGACTAATGCCTTGACAGTAAGAGAGCGTCCATATATGTCTAAAATTCATGCGACAGCATCAGGGCTCATATGTGTTAAACCCTATCTATTTATTACATTTGTCACACCAACGACAAAATTAGATTTCTTGAATTTTTCTTTAAAAATATTCAGAGCCTCTTTCATTATTTGGTTATTAAAAATATGGCATCGCTCAAATTGATGATAAAGCTTATCGGTATAACGCTTACATAGCTCTTCTTCCACTGGAGTCAATGACCGATCTCTTGATATATGATTAACTAATTCATTTCTTCTATTTTTCAAGGAAATTAGTTTGTAATATTCTCGCTCCATCATAGCCAATTGGTATACAAGATTAGGCTCTTTTCCAAAAAGTAAAAACGTTAGGGTCGAACTTTCAAAATCAATTTTTTCCTGACCATGTATTATTTTTGGAAGAGCTATGTGCCTGTTATCTAAATCCCTAAAGTCTTCTAGTTCTTGTTGTATATCATGTAAGTTTTCTTGTAACTGACCAAGAAAAAACAAAGCCTGCTGACACGCATTTATGTTTTCAATTTGTTTCTTATTTTTTTCTATCCGATTCTGGTTAGCATAAGCTAAGGTGGCACCAAGTAATACGCTGAAGGATGTGACAACTAACCTAACAACATCCTGTCTGCTTACGCCTATCAAAAACGCATCAATGCCTTCTAACCAACTGCAAAAAAAATCCACACTTACCTCGATTTCACATGGGTTTAACAGCTATAGCAGGACAAAATATTCCTTATTTACTGTAGAAATACGCCATAGCCTAAAAATTAATTTGGCAAAAGAATACTACGTCTATTTAGACTATTCAATAGGTTACAAGAACACACAGAAAATTCAAACCTACGGAAAGGCGGAAACATTCCGTATTTGTGGTGGAAATACGGAAACTGATTATTCCATCAGTAAGTAAATGGTTAAGTCTATTATTCATAAGAAAATATCTCGAAAAACTTATTCTAAAAAACGCTCAATATAAAAAGCGATTTACCCTAGATAAACCGCCTTTACGAAAGTGGTATTGGTGCTTAGATTTAAGCTAATTCTTCAGCAATTCGCGTGCGTTCTTCCTCGGTGTATTGCACTACTCCTACTGGGATTCGGTCATTAATGGCGACACGAATAAGCTCGGCGTCTGATGTGCTAAAACCACCGCACAGCTCAATCAATTGAATGCCTTTAGTGAGCATTTCTTGAGCCACCAGCTGCGCTTGTTCAACATCGCTAACGCCTGCTATCGACATGTCAAAGTTTGCAGTGGCCAAACGCGAATGGTGTTTAAACATTTCTAAATCTGCGCTTTTAACAATAAAGCCGTAACGTTGTAATGCCATGGAAACTCTCTTTGATTAATTAACTGAGGCTTCATTACAAACTGCTTTGAGACTGAGCATTAGGACCAATAAATCATCAAAGATAGATCCAAAAAAATCCCCAACTGAACACAGCTGGGGCTTCGTGGCAAAAAGCAAAAGATGAATTTTTTACGGTTAAACGTAGTAATGAGTGATGGGGAATTCGGGACTTAACTCGGCGCTTTAGCTTGATCCAGCACCTGTGCCTGCACAACGGTAATCGCAATCACGTTAACAACATCGTTAACATTGCAACCGCGTGACAGATCATTAGCGGGCTTTTTGAGCCCTTGTAAAATAGGCCCAATCGCATCGGCTTTGCCAATGCGCTCCACGAGCTTATAACCAATATTTCCCGCTTCTAAATTTGGAAAAACCAGCACATTGGCCTTGCCGTGAGTGGCACTGTGCTCCACTTTTCGTTCGGCTATTGCTGCGACAATGGCAGCATCAAGTTGGACATCGCCGTCGATCGCCAGCTCAGGCATCGCCGCTTTAACTAAACGGGTCGCGGCCACCACTTTGTCTACCGCCGCATGTTTGGCACTGCCGCAGGTCGAAAATGACAACATGGCGACTCGTGGTTCTTCTTCAAGTAAGGTTGTTGCACTATGGGCGGCCGATAAAGCAATTTGGGCTAATTGTTGCTCGTTGGGATCGATCACTAACCCGCAATCAGAAAATATAATGCCGCCTTTTAAATCATGAAATGGCTGGCACAACATCATTAAAAAGAAACTTGAGACCATAGTAGCAGACTCTGCCATGCCAATAATTTGAATGGCGCTGCGTACCGTATCTCCGGACGTGTACACAGCACCCGCTACCGAACCATCGGCGTCGCCAAGGTGCACCATCATTTGGGCAAAGTACAAAGGGTCTTTAATTAGTTGCAATGCTTGTTGCTCGGTCATGCCTTTGTGCTGGCGCAACGTAAAGAGATGCTTAGCATAACGCGCGATATCGAGGTTGTCGCACGGGTCAATAATCTCAATATGCTGGGCATTAATATTAAGGTAATCCGCTTTGGCCAATATTTTACTGACATTGCCTAATAAAACTACCGACGCAATGCCTTTAGCAGCGGCCAATGAACCCGCTTCAATAATCCGAGGATCTTCACCTTCAGCCAACACAATTCGCCGGGGCGAGTTGGCAGCGCGTTTAAAGATTTTGTTGAGAGCTTTCATGCTGAGCCTTGTTTAAAGTGAAAACGTTTGGCGTAACTCACGGCTAAATAAGCTATGCCAAGCGTTTTGGTCAATTGATAATTGGTAATTGGTAATTGCGAGTTTAGTCATATGGCTAAAAGTAAGCCGAGGGCAAGATGCCTCCGACTTATTGAGGTAAACAGGGTATTAGTTAAACGAAGTCTTTGTACTTTTCTAAATGACGAATTGGCTTAGCCAATGCATCACGGCGGAACGGGTCGCCCAGCTCACGAGTACACATTATTTCGATAACCGTAGTTTTACGATCTTCCATTTGGGCACGGATGGCTTCATTAAGAACCGGACCAATGTCTTCTAACCGATCAACGGTAACGCCTAACGCCCCCATAGAACGTGCAATGCCAGCAAAGCTT
This sequence comes from Gammaproteobacteria bacterium, assembly GCA_013214945.1. Classification (NCBI taxonomy): domain Bacteria; kingdom Pseudomonadati; phylum Pseudomonadota; class Gammaproteobacteria; species Gammaproteobacteria bacterium. The sequence goes on along the minus strand of JABSRT010000038.1, from coordinate 18,478 downwards.
TGGTTTTCGAGTTCTCCGGCGACAAAACGACGGTTGTAGAAATCAACTTGGTTCTTCTTCTCAGCGCCCCATTGACGATTGTGGAATACGATTGAAGTCACTGGAATGTCTTCACGAACACAGGTCATTATTTCCATCATCGACATGCCCCATGCCCCGTCACCAGCGTATGAAATGCCCGGACGATCTGGCGCAGCAACTTTGGCACCAATCATGGTTGGCAGCGCGTAACCACAGTTACCAAACGACATTGCAGCAAAGAACGAACGTGGTCGCTCAAAGCGTAAATAGCTGTTTGACACTGAGTTAATGTTGCCGATGTCGGTTGATACCATCACATTTTCAGGCATTGCTTTTTCAAGCTCACGTAAAACCTGACGTGGATGTAACCAGTTGTCTTGTTCTGCATTTTGCTCGTTGATCATTTCAAGTGAGTATTCATCTTTTTCGTGGATCCACTCGTCGAGCTCTTGCTCCCATGCTGCTTTTTCAGCCGCAATGGTTTGCGCACGATCTTCTTTGTTATCAAGACATTTAGGGTTTAAATCCGCCAGTAATGTCATCAACGCTTGCGCCGCTGCTTTGGCATCGCCACAAATGGCAACATCAATTTTCTTAACCAAACCAAGCATTTTAGGATCGCAATCAACCTGAATGATTTTGGCATTTTTTGGCCAGTAATCCATGCCATGTTGTGGCAAGGTACCAAACGGCCCTAGGCGCGTGCCCAGTGCTAACACGACATCGGCTTTGGCAATAATTTTCATTGCTGCTTTCGACCCTTGGTAACCCAGTGGCCCACACCATAACGGGTGCGATGCTGGAAATGAATCATTGTGTAAGTAGCTGTTTACTACTGGCATGCCAAGCTGATCGGCAATCGCAATCGCTTCTTCATAAGCATCACCCTGCACCACTCCCCCACCAGAAACCATTACTGGGAACTGAGCGTTAGCAAGCAGATCAGCCGCTTGCTTTAGTGCTTGCACACCACCAGCACCACGCTCAATGCGAATTGGCGTTGGAATTTCACATTCAATATCACCGTAGAACTGATCGCGTGGAATATTAAGTTGAGTTGGGCCATTTTCTAACATTGCACGGTCAAAACAGCGCGCGGTTAATTCAGCCATGCGCGAGTTGTTCACCACACTGACTTGGTATTTGGTAATGGTTTCGAAAAACGGTAATTGCTCAGCTTCTTGGAAACCACCCAAACCTTGCGAGTTAGTGCCTGTTTCAGGGGTAATACAAACCACTGGTGAGTGCGCCCAATAAGCCGCCGCAATCGCGGTAACAAAATTAGTAATACCGGGACCATTTTGCGCAATACAAACACCATGACGACCAGAAACTCGTGAGTAACCGTCGGCCATGTGGCCAGCGCCCTGTTCGTGTACTACGGGGATTAAACGAATGCCAGCCGGGGTGAAAATATCCATTGCATCCATAAATGCACTGCCCATGATGCCGAACGAGTCAGTTACGCCATTGGCAACCAACGTTTCAACCATCGCTTCACTTGGAGTCATACGAGCCATTTGTTTGTTCCTTCTTTTTATAAGTACGGGCAGCAACCTTGGCTATTGCCCGTCATAAGCAATTTATTATTTAGCTGATTAGTTAGCTGGATGATATGGGGTAAATTCACGCCCAAGTGCTACCGCGACTTCTTCACTGGTAATTTTACCCGCGTGAATATTGAGACCATTGGCCAAATGCGGGTCGCGTTGAATCGCTTCTTGCCAACCAAGATCGGCCAAGGCAACAATGTAAGGTAAGGTGGCATTATTTAGAGCCAAGGTTGAGGTGCGGGCAACCGCGCCGGGCATGTTAGCGACGCAGTAGTGAACAACACCGTCAACCATATAGGTTGGGTCTTGATGAGTGGTGGCATGCGACGTTTCAAAACAACCGCCTTGGTCAATCGCAACATCAACCACCGCCGAACCGGCTTTCATGCGAGACACCATCTCAGCGGTGACTAATTTGGGCGCAGCAGCACCGGGAATCAGCACACTGCCAATGACTAAATCGGCCGATAACACATGTTCTTCTAACGCTGCTTTGCTCGAGTAAACCGTTTGAATCGCGGTGCCAAACTCGCTAACTAAACCGCGTAACACATCGAGACTGCGGTCTAAAATAACCACTTGCGCGCCTAACCCTAACGCCATGCGTGCAGCGTTGCTGCCCACTACACCACCGCCGATAATCGTCACTTTCGCGGGCTCAACCCCAGGCACGCCGCCAAGCAACACACCGCGACCTTGCTTGGAATTTTCAAGACAGGCAGCGCCCGCTTGAATAGACATACGACCAGCAACTTCTGACATGGGTGCTAACAGTGGTAAACCGCCTTTAGCTGAGGTCACTGTTTCGTAAGCTATACAAGTCGCGCCGCTGGCTTGCAAGTCATCGGTTTGCTCAGGATCTGGCGCTAGGTGCAAGTAAGTAAATAATAATTGGCCTGGGCGCAGCATTTTACGCTCTATCGGTTGCGGCTCTTTTACTTTTACAATCATATCGGCCGCGGCGAAAATTTCATCAGCACTGCCAGCAATGGTTGCGCCAGCCGCTAAATAATCGCTGTCACTAAAACCAATGCCAGCGCCGCCGTTGGTTTCAACCACCACTTTGTGGCCTCGGGCTGTTAGCTCTAGCACACTGGCAGGCACCATACCGATTCTATATTCATAATTTTTTATTTCTTTTGGTACACCAATCAACATGTTTGACACTCCTATCTATTATTTTTCGTAATTCATTTAGGGCGTGGTCCGACTTTGCTAATTGATTAGCGGTTGCGGATTACGTGTTAACAAGATTAGGAGGAAGCTGCCAAAGCCGATAGGGCCAGATTTAAAATCATGATGAATCCAGTGTGAAAACAGCAATCGACATGAAATAAAGAGATAAAATACAGTTGGTTAATCTATGGGGCCAAAATGACACTGGCGCTAGGCAAGGATGATAAAGCGGCGGTTTAAAATAACGAATGCCCGCAAAACAGTGCGGGCATTTGTTAAAGTGACCAAATGACGGACAACTCAGCTAAACCATTGAGTGGATTAACTCGGCTAATTTTTTAATGCCCGGATCTATTCGTTCGGTTGAAATGGATGAGAAACCTAGCCTAAAATAATTCTTTGGTGGGTTTGGCTCTAAAAAGTGGATTTGGCCCGATTCAATTAAGATCCCATGCTCCATCGCTCGTTCTTGCAATAGTTGCGCGTCGAGCCCCTCTGGGCCTTTGATCCAATAACACGAGCCACCAAACGATGGCTGGGTATGCGACTCGGGTAAATACTGACGCAGTGCCGCATCCATCGCCCGCCAGCGGGTTTGAAAATTTCGGGTAATGTTCATGATTAAAGAATCATGGTAACCACGCTCGATAAAGAGCGCGACCGAACGCTGGTTATTAGCCGCTGGGTGGCGAACAATTAACCGTCGCAGTGCCCGCGCCTCACGAATAAGTTCAGCAGGGCCAACTAAATACCCGACCCGCAAGCCCGGTGCCAATGTTTTTGACAAGCTGCCGATGTAAATTACCCGATCATTGGTATCTAAGCTTTTTAACGCTGGCGTTGGGTTAGATTCAAAGTTAGTTTCGCTTTCGTAATCGTCTTCAATAATAATAAAATCATCACGTTCGGCTTGGGCCAATAACTCGTAGCGGCGTTCAATTGGCATTGTAACCGTGGTTGGGCATTGATGACTGGGCGTGGTGTAAACCAAATCGCAGCCTTTAAGTACTTCACCAACCTGCATGCCAGCGGCGTCAACCGGCACCGATTTAATTTGCGCAGGATTGAGTTTAACGATATTTTGAATATCAACATAACCCGGGGTTTCAAGCCCGATCACACTGTTTTTATCCAGTAATAACCGCGCCAACATATACAAAGCTTGTTGCGCGCCAACCGTGACTAAAATTTCGTCTTCACTGGCCCAAACCCCGCGCCGAGGTAACAAACGCGTTTTTATTTGTTCGATCAATAACGGATCATCATTGTCCATTCGATCACCAGCCCATTCTTTAATCGCCGGACCACTGACCGCATCACGGCAACATTCGCGCCAATTAACGGTCGGAAACATTGATTCGTCAAATTGGCCATAATTAAACGGGTATTGATATTTCTGCCAATCGCGTGGTTTAACCATATTAGTTTGCGAACTGGGTTTTAGCTTAAAACGCTGGGCCCAGTCTGGCGGGTGATAATCTGTCGATTGCTGATACTGAGGTGATTGGCGTTTTACTTGGCCGGTTAAAATGTCAGGGTTGACATAATAACCACTGCGTTCTCGCGCCAACAAATAACCATCGTCTAATAAATGTTCATAAGCGAGCACCACGGTATTACGAGCAACTTTTAATTGCTGTGACAGTTTCCTGCTCGACGGCAGCGCGCTGTCCATTGGAATATTGCCATTGAGGATCGCCGCTGCAATTTGTTCCCTTAATTGTTGCTGTAAACTGCCACCTTGACCCGGTGTTAAATGAAATAATTGAAACATACTGTAACCTTTATTATTATATTTATAGCCACTGAACATTAAAATACGGATGTTTATTATGGTTAAAACTCGCTAAAAAAATGCTCAGCTCTAGCGGTTCACAATTCGCAAACCAAATAGTAACACAACGTTAACACACCACACTCTAGCATTAATATCTTTATAATAACCAGTTGACTTATGGAAGTTTTATGTGATTTCGGAGATAAAACGATGAGCAGAATCAACGGCGACTAAACCAATTCCATTAACAATAACAGCGGTAAACAGGCTAAGATTAACTCAATTGTTGATGCTTATTTGTTAAACAACCGAGTTAACCTTTGATTATGAAATTATGCGTTTGGTGCTAACTCTGCCAAGGCTTCATCTAGCGCCTTAACGATGATATCGATCTCGACTTTAGTAACGATTAAGGCTGGACTTAGGCAAATCGTGTTGTTAAATTCCTTAAACGAACGGTTAGTTCGACCAATAATCACGCCGTTTTGCATGCAATGTGCACCAATAGCAATGGCTAAGCTTTCGTCCATCGGCTCTTTAGTCACTCGGTCTTTAACCAGTTCAAAACCAACAAACAAACCTTTACCACGGACATCGCCAATCACGTCATATTTGGCCATTAAACCATTTAAACAACCGAGCAGGTATTCACCTTGCTGGGTGACATTTTCTAGCAAATTTTCATTTTCAATAATTTGCATATTAACCAAGGCTGCTGCCGGCCCAGCGGTACAACCACCAAAGGTTGAAATGTCGCGGAAATAGCCCATCCGGGCATCGTCGTCTTCTTTAAACGCGTTAAACACTTCTTCGGTAGTGACGGTACAAGAAATAGCGGCATAACCCGACGCCACCCCTTTCGCCATGGTCACCATGTCGGGTTTAACACCGTAATGCTGATAACCAAACCATTTGCCGGTGCGGCCCAATCCACAAACCACTTCATCGATATGGAGTAAAATGTCATATTTTTTACAAATTTCTTGCACCCGATCCCAGTAACCTTGAGGCGGTTCAATCACGCCGCCGCCCGCGGTGATTGGTTCAAGGCACAATGCACCAACGGTGTCTGCGCCCTCTTCTAGAATGACTCGTTCTATTTCGTTAGCAGCGCGAATACCATAATCGTCAACATCGCCCCATTGTGAACGGTATTCACAACAATGCGGTACTTCGACAAAACCTGGGGTAAATGGACCGTATTGATTTTTTCGCTCGAACTGGCCTGTAGCGCTTAGCGCGGTAATGGTGGTGCCGTGATAATCACGCTCGCGAAATAGAATTTTATACTTTTTGCCACCGTATTTTTTAGCCGCAATTTGGCGGACTATTTTAAAGGCCTTTTCATTGGCCTCTGAGCCAGAGTTTGAATAATAAACTCGATTCATGCCGGGCATTTTGCTAATCAACTTTTCGGCAAATTGCGCCGCTGGCACGTTGCCCGCTGTTTGGGCAAAATAATTCAGTGTCACCAGTTGATCTCTGACGGCGTCAGCAATTTCGGTACGACCATAACCAACGTTAACGGTCCAAACTGCGCCAGACACCGCATCAAGGTATTCATTACCCTTGGCGTCCCAAACTCGCATGCCTAACCCTTTAACGATTACCATTGGATCTTTTTCTTCAAATGGCTTGTGTTGTGTTAGGTGATGCCAAACATGCTTGCGATCTTGTGCCACGACTTGCTGCGAATCGAATTCGTTAACGTTATAAGCCATATCTATCCCCTCAAAGGTCTTGTTGTGTGATGCCTGTAGTGTGATGCCAATAGTATGATGTTGGCATCGAAGCTGGTGCTCCAACTACTGAGTTGGTCATGTTTACCATCTCCATAAATTACTGTGCATCAGTCAAAACAAGTTAGATCCAGATGTTTTAGTTGGGTTAGGCCAGCCTGTGTTTACCAAAATTTCGATCGCAATACCCACGATTAAGCATTGGAGCTACTAGTCACAAAAAAGGGCTTAGCCTGACGCTAAACCCTAAGAATGATTGAGAATGGTGATATTGTGAAATTTAAAATTGAGTGAGATCGGCACGCATTTCTTGTAACTTTGCCGCCATCACTTGTTCAAGGTGGTCAAGCTCATTAAGCAATCGTTGCTTATGCTGAGCGCGGCCTTGTGTCGACTCAACGGTAGCAAGTTCGCTAAGAGCGGCCGTTAACACCGCGGCTTGCTCGTTTTTAGGATCATCGCGCTCAAAGTTAAAACTAACACTTTGCGGCAATACCGCTTGGTCGGTGGTTTTAAAATAAATTTTCAACACATCTTGAGCCGCTGTCGTGGTCAAAATATGATGACTAATACTGCTAATATCGGTCAGTCCCATTGAGTTGAGCGTGTTAAATCCAGCCATTACACCTACCTTATTAGTTTTCATCTCGACAGCATAAAACATCAGCAATAAATAACTAGGTCCAATCTTAACCGAATATCACACCAGCTGGCCCCATGTTAGGGCAGGCTCTGGTGCTAATCGCCGCGGGCCTTAATTTTTATAGTGAAGATAAAATTATTAGCTATCAAGAGGTCATCATGGCGACAAAATCACAAGTACAAGTTGAATTACAGGCCAATGCAGTTGAGCTGTTTGACCGCTATCATAAATATACCGGCACTTCGCCTGAAGTTTATATAACTCAGTTAGTTGAGCAGACCCTACCAACAGTAGCCGCAATGGTCGATGCAATGGATGAAGCCAGTAAGCAGCCAGACAAAGACATTGATGTGATGGCGCTTTTTGGTAAGAAAATGGCGGAGCAAGCACTCGCACAGCAAAACATTGCGTTAAACTAGCGTTTAAAATATTGGGCCGATTTAGTTGGCCCAGTATTATCTTCTCGTGCACGCTTTCTAGCTAAAGTTCAAAGACTAAATATCTCAAACTATCGTTAGGTCGAGCTCCTCAAACTTGTTTTGTTTTTAACAAAACTCATACGATTTTGAGACAACTTACCTATTTTAGCTAATTGTTTTCGTTGCAAAAAATCCCTGCCTTGCGAATTTTCTTGAGCTTTTCCAACTAAATAAGAAATAAATTTTTGAGTTTTATCGTTATGTATCCAAGATTTTACAATAAGTAAAAGTAGACGTTGCCACCACTTCAAGTTCAAAAATAATGGATCTTCAAGACTGACCATAGGGAATGCATTCCCTGGCTTTCCTTGACGCCCCGCACGTCCGAATAATTGCCAATCGATTCGCGATGAACCGTGTGGCTCATACATTATGACATACAGCCCGCCTTGTGATAACGCAGCCTCCGATACTGAGATATCGGTGCCTCTTCCAGCCATATTCGTAGAGAGAGTTATCTTTCCTTGCTGCCCTGCATTGGCAACAATTTCAGCTTCTTGTTCTAATAACTTGGCATTTAGTATGTCAAACGTAAAGCCTGATTGATGCATATGTTCAGCCAGAAATTCGGTATCTCTAATCCGGCGGGTACCAATTAATATCGGTTGTCCAGTCTGATGAATAGACCCAATTAAAGACATTAATGCCGCGTTCTTCTCAACCTGTGTCGCGTAACACGTAAAAGGAGCAACGTTAAGTTGGCTTTTTAGTCGAGTAGGCATCTCTAACGTTTTGACTTGATAGGTATGATAAAGCTCTGCTTGTATATTTTGCAAAGTACCACTAGCACCAGTGAGATGGTGATATGATTGAAAAAAGTTTTGAAAACTCATTTTTTCTAACGTCTTAGTAGGCGATGTCATATCCACGCCTACTCTAGCTTCTACTGCTTGATGCAGGCCATAACTCCATGAACGACCATGCATCATACGACCAGTTGCTTCATCAACTAGGATCACTTCACCATCAGCAATGACAAAATGCTCATCTAATTTGAATTTATCTTTAGCTAAAATAGCCTGAGTAATGAGATCTTCTAACCGCCCACGATGGTGCCAAAGTAATGGAAACTTTGTGGTGACGTCCGTTATTTTTTGTTCGCCACTTGCGGTAAAACTGACATCCCAATCATCGACTGACAATAAATAGTCATCATCTTTAGTTAAAGTATCGATGAAATCACGCGCAATAAGCACAGCTTCAAGTAATAACGGGTTATCTTCTTGCATCGATATAATAAGCGGAGTAGTAGCATCATCAATTAAAATAGAGTCAGCTTCATCAACAATGACAGAATGTAATCCTCTCATCAACATCGACTGTTCACGCCCCTGCCATTGAGACAAAGACATCCTGACTCTACTGGCTAAACCACCAAATGAAATAATGTCATTTAAATAATCAGCTAAAAACTGCTTAGCCGTGCCATAAACTATTTGAGCCTGATAACGCTGTTGTTTCTCTTCTGGAGATATTTCTTGCTCAACAAAACTAGCACTAACCTGTGCCGCTGAAAAAATCGGTATCATCAACTCCATATCACGCTTAGCCAAATAATCGTTAGCCGTAATCACATGACAAGGTTTCTGACTCCAGCCAAAAACAATTGCAACAATCGCAATGGTTAGTGTTTTACCTTCGCCAGGTGCTAACTGTACTAAATAACCATCAATCATCGCCAACGCGCAACTCAACTGAATGGGATACGGCGTCATTTTTACACTTTGGTTACAGATATGAGTCACCCAAGCTAACGCTTTTAGTAAACTATCTCTATCTTGAGTTAAACGTCCTCGCCGTGCCAAGGACGCAAACAATAGTTGTTGCTGGTTAAGCTCCTCTTCGCTGAGCAATTTCAGCGATTCATAATGAGATATAACTAGCTTAGCCTCATCGTGATACTGAGCGACTATCTGGTTATGGCGCTGACTATTTTGTAGCAACTGCAACTGAGTCCCAACCCATGTAGGCGTTGATAGCGATAATTTAGGTTCGTAAAATACACTCATAATATTAGATCTGGTATCGCTGTTGTAATATCTGAGATAACGACTGGCGAATTTGCCAAAACGTCGAACGCCAAGGCAAATCAAACATTAACCACCCTGTCATCCCCTCATATACACGTAAATCATGGTTAGCGACATCAGGTAAAGGAATACTAACTTCAAAGAAAGGTTCAAGCGCATTCATTTGACCACTTCCATCCCTGCTCGCCATAATAGGACCGCCACTTTCCCAGCCTAATGAGGCTGATGGTAATAACGTTTTTCTAAAAGGATTAAACTGTATATTCTCAACGGCTAATAGCTCTTGTGTTTGACCATTCAACCTGATTTCACCTTTAGTAATTGCAGTATTGAATAAATCTGATGCTTGCTCTTGAGAAACAACAGCGACAAAACGTACTGTATGCACATTGTAAATAGTACCAACGGGATCAGCTTGATTAAACGTGGTGCCTATTTTCTGTCTAAGGTCTGATGGGATCCAAATACCATTAAATGGTGCAACAATACTTAATCCTTGCAGCTGATCGATAATCTCATTCAATTGTTCATCTAATGCCTGCTTTTGCCTGCGTAGAGCGATTAAGTCCGTCTGAGAATGATTCAATGCTTGACGTATCAGCCAACTAATTTCAACTAACTGTTGCTCAATAAGATGTTGTTGTTGTTGTAAATCAGGATTATCAAATTTTGCTAATAAATCACCTTCCTTTACCCAAATACCACTACGGCTTTCAGCCTGCAATAATGTACCACTTGATTGAGTAAACAATTGATTACTTTCTTGAGCCTGTATAACGCCAGGTGCCTTAATGTTATATGGAACAGGAATGAAAGACAGGCTCAAAATAATGCCTATGATTAAAGAAAAACTAACAAACCATGCTCTGGCTCTATTTTTTCGTAGTTGTTGGCTACTACTTAAATACTTAATTAACTTGCCAAATGGAATAAAAACCCACATAAAAAGCGATACCGACATGATAGCTAAGCCTAAACCTAGCCATAGATCCGCGGCATAAACTGCGATAACCAATACCACCGCTAACCGATATAAATAACTCGATACGCCATAAAATGTACACCATAGCGCTTCATATCTACTCTCAGCTGCAGGTTCTGCTTTTTTAGTTCCTAATAACCAGCGATTAAAGTAGTAAAGCCACTGCGAGCTACTTTTTTGGTACAAATTAGGAATATCGGTAATATCCGATAGCATATAATACGCGTCAAATTTTAGTAACGGATTGCCATTAAACAGTACGCTAGACACAGAGCCAATAATCATCATATTAAATGCAAGACTATTAACAATACCAGGAGCCGTGTATGCCCAAATTAAAGCAGCTATAGCTGCAATAAATAACTCAACATACATGCCTGCAGCGCCAATAACAGAACGCTCCCATCTACTTCGCAAAGACCATGTCTGTGTCGCATCAACATAGGGTAAAGGCGTTAATACAATAAACATTAAGCCCATTGTATGCACCTCACCGCCAAAACGTTTTATCGCGACAGCGTGGCCCATTTCGTGAATGAGCTTTAATACAAACAAGCCTAAGTAGAGTAAAATTAAATTATCAGGCGCTAAAATACCTTGGCTTTGCTGTCGTAAGTCGGTCCAATTTGACAACACAGCATTGCCACCGAGCATCAGCACCATAAGCCAAATGACAAAGGCGGGCTTACTAAACAGTGGATTTAAAATACGAACAAAAGTATTTAAAAAGCCAGTCGGATTCCATAAAGAGACCCTCAGATACATAAACGCCATTAATTTGGTTAAATGTTCCTGACGTTTCTGACTAGTTTTACGTTCTAAAATTGCTCCATAATCTGATTCAGAGCGATAAAATAATAAATTAGCATGGTGCAATTGCGATAATGCCTGAATGATATCCTCTTGCCCTGGTGCCTCTTCTGGATAAAGTTCAATAAACTCATGCCATACTTGCTCAATGCTTTTATGTACTGATAATCGAGAAATAAATCGATAGGTTATTTCTTGAACTCTGAAAAAATTCCCAGAGCATGCATCCTGTAATACATACCACACCAATCCCCGGTAAAGCTGTTTATGGACTTTTGTTGAAGGCAATAATGCGACTTTTAATTGCGCAACTTGATACCAACCTTCACTAAATGTGCTAGACATAAAGGTCCCTTTCTATTGAAATTTAAGATTTAAAATAGCTAATAATAAGATATAACAAGCCAAGTTCATTACCACCAAAACATTAATCTTAATTGGTGGTAAGACTTACGGCCTAACACCCAATAAGGTGCCGCTTGTCCTTTGTCGATTTTACCAACGCCGGTCATACCGGGACGCCACCAAGATTTTGAACCATCAACAAAACTTGCTTTAATTTGAAACTGAGCCCCTTTTTGCCCACCATCATATGCAACAGGGATAATCTGCTCGACAATAAATGGCAATGGTAATAAAGGCTGACTAACCAAAGCAAACTCTCCGGTATCACCGATAGAAATATGGTGTATATCGCGTTCATTAACGGCAAGGGTCAAATAAATATCTTCAATTTTTGCAATTCTCATTAGCGTGTCACCCTTTCTAATTGGCAGACCTAAGAGGTTTTTTCGCTCACCTTCAATAATGACACCGTCAAAGGGTGATGTGACTTGCGTCTCATCTAACATCAATTGCACTCGCGATGTCCGGGCATCTATTTGAGCTTTGCGCGCTTTAGCAATTTCTGTTTCGATAATATTATTAGCGGCACGAGCTTTGTCTTCTTCAGAAGAAAACCTTTGCCTTTCAGCGCCAAGTTCCGTTAATTGCAGAATTAAATCTTGTTTTTTCAACTCAATGACAGTTTGGCCGTAATTAACATTGTCCCCTACATTAGCTGAAACCTTAGTAATGACACCATCTTGAGGAGCACTAATTAGCTGCACTCGATCGGTTATAAACTCACCACTTGATTCAATCCGAAAACTGAGAGAGCCGAACAACAACCACAATACACTTAAGGTAATAAGCACTGTAGCAACTTTTGTCCATAACCATTCTTTTCCAAAGACCCAGCTAAGGTATTTAGTGGCCTTAAGCTTAACCTTTAACCATAGGCCGCCGTTCTCTTGTTGCAGCATTTGTAAACGAGCACTTAAAAGGCTAAGAGTAAAGCTTAGAGAATGTAATAATGATTGATTAAACTTCCCCTTCATTTTTACCAACAATAAGCAGCCGATAGGTTGACTTTGGGTATCGAAAATAACGAGCGTAACAATGTCTTCGCAAGCCATAGCTCGTTGCAATTGCTGATGAGCCAAAGTAATTAGACCAGCGTGCCCTTCCGGATTTCCTAAGTGGATTGTTGCTTGCTGATCGACCGCTTCTTCTAATGCCGCTTCATATAATTTAACTAATTCTGTTTTATGTTCAAAACGATCAAAATGGCTGATGTTTTCAATTTTGACATATTCCCCTTTCACCCAACCAAGAGCCGCTTGATCAACTTCGTCCGAGTGAGAAATTAATCCATTGACTAAGGTATAACCCGCCAAAGATAAAGAGGAAGATGAATAGACGTCAGGTAGCACTGACAATAGCGATAATGCTTGATCGTTTGACGACGCGACATTAGCTAACTGAGGCTGTTCATTGGGCACATCCGCAAGCATCTGGCCCCTTAAAACAATGTCACTCATGCGATCTTTATTAGAGTCTGCTACCTGCAATAATAAAACTTTAGGTTCATCAGTGGACAAACGAAAACTCAACCAATGAATATTTGGTTGCAGGGGTTGCTGCTGATGATGAATGGCAAAACCATTTTTTAACGATCTTACGATTAAGTCTTGTAACCAGGGTAATTGATTATCGAGACTGACAGGTGAAACGGGTTGATTCAATGAATCGACCGCTGCAGTTTTTTCTGTTTCAACAACTAAACTCTTACTCATTGAAATTGACAAAACACTCGCTGAATTAGCTAAGCATAATGTTTGGGCTATATTTAAAAAATCTGCCCAAGATAACAGTGGAGATTCTTGAAAACTTCGCTTACGTAACGATCGCAGACGCTCTATTAGCTCTGCGATATTAACTTGTGACATCTGACCTACTCTCTTGCAATTTTTTATCTTAGAATTGAATTATTGTCCGTTAAATCTAGATTGTCTCCGCAAATAGCCAAAAAAGCATTCGCAGCGTCAATAAAATCACGGGGATCTTCATAATTACTGTATTTAAGTTGCATGGTAAAACTATACCAATACAATAAAGTTTGATTAACATCATAGGGATAATGAGTAAAAAAAGCGTTTCGCTGTTCATCAGTAATCGCTTTACTTATTAAGAAATGTAAATCCTTCTCTCTATGGTAAACACCACACCTATCCCAGTCGATAAGCGTAAGTCTGGTGTTAGTAGCCGAATAAAAAATATTATTTTGCCATAAATCGCCATGGCAAATAACAGGATCACTATGCGGTTCTAAAAAAACAGAATACCAACGCTCTTTTAGGATCTTAAAATCTTGAGGACTACACTTGATAAAGTGCTCAGCTCGGCTCCAAATATTATCAATATTTTCCAAATAATAAGATTTGAAATCATTAGCAAGACCAAAATTTTGGTACATTAATGGCCCAAATTTACGCCCTGTAAAACTATGAACATCAGCCATTACAACAGCAAGTGCCGTAAATGCCTCAATATCATTATTTTCACCTAAGAATTCGCCGTCAGCAAAATGTTCAATTAAGCATTTATCATCATAGTAAATAATGTCTGGAAAATATGATTTACCCTTGAGTTTTTGACGAATACACATGATTGATTTTAATTGCTGAATACCATACTTAGGCACTCTAAAAATATAACTCTGATCCAAGTGGCTAAACGCAAGTACAATGTTATTTGTTCCCTGATTTATTTTGATATCAGTTGGTTTCCAGCCTAGCTTATTTCTAACAACCAGGTCGAAATGGTCATTTATTTCATAAATAAAACGCGCAAAATCACGATTTTCTGGTGTAAGTGCTAACCATTCATCTGTTGGAATATCTTTATCCGGCTTATCAAACATTAAACACTCCATGACATGATAAAATCTATTATTAAGTAACCATAAAATACAGCCAATATCGGTCGCCTGATTTTAATATGAAGTATCGAAAAATTTTAAAAACTATCGGTACACTCTGTCGCGAAACTATATTTTCTAAAATAACTAACTCAAATATTAATACAGCGAATAAAGAGTAATAGTGACAATAGTCTTAATATAGTGTCGCCAATGATCTGGTAAATTTGTGGCGCCCGGACCTCGAAGGCGCCACTGTCAGCCATCTGTTCAATCAGAAACTTAAATCGGCACCGTAACTTTGATACCAGGCCTCATTAAACCAAGCTTGTTATTGACGCGTATTTTTATTTCGACTAAGCCACTTGCAGGATCTGCTACAGGAGAAATATAATCAATAATTCCTGTTTGATTAGGTAAGTTAGCGACATAAATAGGGACAGATGTATTAACTGTCAATCCTCTGGCTAATGCATCATTAATATTGAGTTTAATAAAAAGTTCTTTTATATCGACTAAACCAATCAAAGGCTCACCAACTTTAGCCCATTCACCAGCCTGCTGAGCTACTTTGGTAATGATACCATCGATTGGTGCAACGAGTTGACGCTCTGCCAAGCGCCGAGTGCTCAACCGATACTCAATTTTTTCACGTAATTTCTTTTCTTTTAATTGAGCCAAGCGCCCGCGAGACTGAATTAAATCAAGTTGAAGCCCGTCTAATTCATCCAAGCTAATAGAACGTGATTCTTGATAAAGAACCTGTGCCGCCTTATATTTACTCTCAAATATTTCATTACGCGCAATTAAACTTTGTTGTTCTTCAGTGTCTTGAAACAATAGCAGGTAACGTTTCTGCTCTAACCTTTGTATTGATTGGTCTAAAGTAACAAGTTTCTGCCCCTTTTTAACTTCAATACCAGAACGAACATGGATCTTTTTTATCGTGCCACTATCTCCCATTGCCAACTTCAAATTCATCTCTGAATACAAAACCCCGACGACATCTTGCGCCATAGTGATTGACGATAAGAGTAAACAAACTAAACCAACAAAATTACGAAAAGAACAAAACATACAAAAACCTATTAAATAACGATTATTAATTTGAAACTAAATACTCTTTTAATAAAGTACCATCAGTTAACGCTAACGCGACTCTGGCTAGTTCATACTTTACCTGCCCATCGATTAAGCGCTGACGTTCTAAGTTCAAGTCGTCTTCTCGTGAGTAAACATCGATTAACTCACCGTAACCTAAAGTGAACTTTTTCTTTTCTGCGTTAAACAACTCTTCCAACAACACGACATTTTCGGTTAAAAACACCATTTCTTGATACGTCGTTTTTACTTGGAATAATTTAGCGTTCAAATCATTTCTAAGGCCTATTTTAACCGCCTTTAAATCTTCTTTTTGTTGGTTTTGTTTTAAGATAGCAATTGCTTTCTTCGCTTTAATCCGCTCATTGCCACCAATTGGCATTGAGAAGTCAAGCCCGACATACCACGATGGATGTTCGTTATCGAAAGAGTTATGACCATTAAAATCATCGTCTAAGTTATTAATTTTATAGCCAAGCTTTAAGTCCAATTGAGGTTTTAGCTCATCTTCAACCAACGCAATTTCTTGGTCTTGCATCGCGATATTAAAATGCAATACTTGATAGTTCGGCCAAGCAGCCAATACCTGCTCGTAATAAGCGGCCAGCGGCATATTCAGTTCAAACTTGCTGGTATCCGGCGTTGAGCTCAGTTCAAAGACTAAGCCATCAAGACTTTCTGGATTATAATTCATCAGCGTACTGATTTTATATATCGCTTCATTACGTGCTTGACGCGCGCTATCGTAGGCAATCTTACGCTTTAACACTTCTGACTTGGCATCAAGAATAGATTTTTGTGATTCTTTGCCCATTTTTACTTTGCGTTTAATATCTTTAAGGATATTTTTAGCGTTCGCTAGTGCCGCTTCTCGCACAGCAATGAAACGCGTTATTTTATACACTTGCCAATAAGACGATGAGGCATCATAGACAACTTTTAGCATTTGATGACGGTATTGGGTGTCGACTATTTTATCTTCTATTTCGGCACGTTTAATCCGAGTCTCAGTCGCCGCATTACCAAAGCCTTTGAGCAACGGTTGCTTTAACTCGAAATTAACCGCCGTGGTGAATTCAGAGTCTCTTACTAATGGGTCGATATCGCTAGGAATAATATTATTATTCTTCTCTTGGGTTGAGTAACTAATCGTTACTTCACCACCCGTCTTAATAATACGACGCACACCTAAGCTTAAGCTGGTATTCGATTCCGTTAGGTTTACTTTATTTTGAGCACTTATAGAAGACGCAAACTTATCACCTGCCGACCGTTGCAAATTTGCATCGTCATAAGATATGTTTGAGAAAAATTCGGTTTCATAAATCCCTTTTTCAAACGTGATTTTCTCTTTTGCAATGTGACGCTGAATATCAGCATAAGAGATTTGTGCATTACTATTGATAACTTGGTCTATAAAGCTATTTATGGTTAACACGGTAGGTTCTTGGGCAACTGCATTAAAGGATAAACCAATAGAAACTAATGCCGCAGACAGGCGTTTAACGGGGAACGTACTATTCATATATTATCTCAATCTTAAAATGTAGCTCAGTAATTATCTGAGTCTCTTTTAGGTATTTTAAATCCAACGGGTATGATGGGTCGCTAACGACCAATCACCCCATAATATTTACCAGCCTCACCAACAAGAAAGTGAACTATTTTCTTAATCAGCAAGGCTGGCCATTAGGTTCAATCACGTCGCGCTATAGAATATTCTCAAGTAATGCATCCTCTTCGGTATCTAGGAAATAATCATATAAGTAATTATTTAAAGAACCACCAAACACATCGATTTGTCTATTGCCAAATGAGTTAACAATGTTAGAACTCAGTGAACCAAGACTACGTACTTGCGATATTGAACTCGTTCTAAGTACCGATTCTTCCAACTGACGCTCAAATTGAGTCTTTAAACTTGCAGAACTGCCATCAATAGTCGATTGATTCCCCTGAAAAACAGACCCGGTGTTTAGACTTAAATAGTCATAATGTTCTACCCCATAACTATCAGTTTCATCGTTTTCAATTGATTGCTGCTGCTCTAATAACCGTTCTAACAAACTATTAGATTCAACCACTGAGACCTTCGCCGAATTAAGCTCTGTTTCTGTTGTTATAAAACGATTCAGCGCAAATTCCATCTGGGTCATGCTCAGCGTATCATCAACCAGTTGACCATAATCTGCCTCACTGCTTTGTGATAAAAATTGCAAGTAAGTGTCTTTACTGTCGACCTGTTCATTAACCAAGTAGTTAAGGTCAGACGTGTCAGAAACTTGTTTCACACTGCCATCGATATCGCCATCAATAAATATCTCAGCCTTAACTTTCAGTAAGTTTTTCTCTAACGCCGCTACAGCATTAATAAAGCCAAGATTTTGATGGTCAACAAAGTGCCCTAGTGATGAGAACGTTAATTCTTTCGCTGTGACATTGGTTGCGGTCTCTGAATCTAGTACCGAGAACACCTTGCCAGCAGCTTCTAAAGTGACACTTGTTTGGCTTGTCATTTGAGCAAGCCCGATATCACCTTGAGTCGCTTGATAATGTACCGCGCTATCAGTCGTTATCACGCTATCGATTGATTGGGTGATAGCGCCTGCTTTAACGGTCAATGTCGATGCATTAGCTGCCACATTAGCATTTTGCGTCAACAAACCATCGCTGATTAACTGAGCATTATTGTTGGTTAACGTGATATCTGCTGATTGAGTCAGTTGACCTTTAACATCAATCGTTAGTGAACCTTGGCTCATCGTAATATCAGACAACGTTAAGTCAGTATCATTATTTAATGATAATACTTGCATTGAGGTCATTGCAGTTAGTTTGTTGATGTGACCATCAACATTTAAGGTGCTAAGTAGCGTTGAAGTGCCATCCGTCATTAGCGTCACGTTATCAGCAGCAATAGTCGCCG
>JABSRT010000037.1 GCA_013214945.1 Gammaproteobacteria bacterium | reverse complement strand
CGGATGATGTCAAATGAGGGTGTTTATTCGTTTACTCGGCTTATTTAAGCCGCATTTACCCATGATGTTATTAGGCGCATTGTTGGCGGTAGTGACCATTCTAGCTAACATCAGCTTGTTAGCGGTGTCGGGCTGGTTTTTAACCTTAATGGCGGTTGCTGGGGTTACGGGCACCAGTGTAAATTACTTTACCCCAGGCGCGATTGTTCGTTTTTTAGCGATTGTGCGAAGTGTCGGTCGTTACGGCGAACGTTTGCTAACCCATCGTGCTACTTTTAATGCCTTGGCGCAATTGCGGCATTACTTTTACGGCCAACTTGAGCCCTTATTACCCTATTACCGAATCGACTTGCGAGCCGGTGATTTGTTAGCGCGCTTACAACAAGATATCGATCAGCTCGACAATTTTTATTTGCGGGTGTTATTACCGGTTATTGTCGCTTTAATTAGTGTGCCGCTGGTGTGTTTGGCGTTAGCGCTTATCTCGGCACCTGTTGCGTTAATCATTGCCGCTGCTTTATGCTTTGTCGGTCTGGTGTTACCGCTGCTTAGTTTTTATTTGGCCCGTGGCGCTGCTAAGCAACAATCGAATTTAGAAAGTCGCCTTAAGTTAGAACTTATCGGTGGCATTGGCGCGCTTAAGCAATTATTAGTTTACCAAATGAACCACAGTTTTGAGTCTACGGTAGCAGGGCTTAGCGACCGCTATTATCAAGTGCAATTGCAGTTGGTAAAAATTAACGCGGCGCTTAGCAGCGTGACATTTTTAGTGACTCACTTGGTTGCTCTGGCTTGTTTATTATATCTGATGCCTTTGGTCGCGATGGGACAACTCGATTCAAAGCTGGTGGTCGCGATGACTTTGCTAATTTTAGTCAGTTTTGAAACAGTAATGACGTTGCCGTTAGCGTTACAGATTTTACCGCATACTTTGGCCAGTGCCGCGCGCTTATTTGAGATTATTGACCGCCAGTTACCGGCTCAACACGGCACCGAACCATTAGTCAGTGGTGCTATTGTGTTTAAGGATTTTAATTTTAGTTATCCTAATCAAGCAGGGGCGAGCCCGGTATTATCAAATATTAATTTAACCGTTAAGCCGGGTAAAAAAGTGGCAATAATTGGTGCCAGCGGCGCCGGTAAGTCGACCCTCGTAAACTTGTTGATGGGCTTTTGGCCAACGGTTGATTTAACCATTGCAGATAAGGACCTAACTCGGATTAATCCTGAACAACTACGTCAATACATTGCGCTAATGAGCCAGCAAGGGCATTTGTTCGATGCCACGCTGGCAGACAATTTACGTTTAGCAAACAACAGCGCCACTGAGCAACAAATGCGCGATGTCTGCCACAGCGCTGGCTTGCTAGAATTTATTGATACGTTACCTCAAGGCTTAGCTACCTGGCTTGGGCCAACAGGCACCCGATTATCGGGCGGGCAAATGCAGCGTTTGCAACTGGCACAGCTATTATTGCGCCAGTCTAAGGTGTTGATTTTAGATGAGCCGACTAAGGGCTTAGATCGTCAGACAGAACAGCAGGTCATTAGTAACTTGCTTGCTCACGTGAGCACCAACGAACAAAGCCTCATTTTGATCACTCACAAACCGTTAATGTTACAACAAATGGATAACATTATCGTGATGGAGCAAGGCACAATTATCGCCCAAGGTAGTCACCAGCAACTCGAACAGACCAACGAATATTACCGCCAGCTGCTCAATTATTTCTGATCTAACTAAGGGCCAAAAAATAACTAAAATTTACCCGATTAATTATCAATAACAACTATGCTTAATAAGGTTATCTCGCTAATTTAACCTGACAGTTTTTTAGAATAACAGTGCTTTGAATATCTTGTTTTATTAGAGAGATTAATACTTAGCTATCTGCTGGTAAGGGACTGTTATGAAAAAATTACTCGTTGGCGTTATTTTATCTTTGGTGTTAATTGCTGGAGCGCAAGCTAACCAATCGCAACATAAGCAACCGCGACCTACCGTACGCGTAGGTTTTGTCGAATTCCCACCTTTATTTAGTACTGATCAGCATGGGTTGGCTCAAGGTCAATTAATTGACCTGTTGCGACAAATTTTAACTGACGCAGGTTATGACGCTAATTTTATTTCCTATCCGACCAAAAGAATGACAACTTATCTAATAGAAGGAAAGATTGATTTATGGCTTGGAGTCGCGGCGGTTGCTGAAACTGATAAAGTGTTAGTGTCAGAGACCAAGCTGATGAAAATAAAGCTGCAAGCGTATCACGTCGGCGATAAACCAAGCATAAAGAGCAAGAGCGATCTTAACCATCAGACTATCGCGGTTATTCGTGGGTATTCATACGGTGGTTGGATAAGTTATATAAAAAACCCAGTCAATAATATTACGGTGATTGAAGCATCAACGCATAGCGCTGGTTTAGCATTACTAAAAATCGGTCGGGTTGACTATCTATTGGATTATAAAACGCCGATTGACGCAACACTGGATGTATTTGAACTGCCGAACTTGGTTGCTTCGCCTTTATCTGAAGTTCCGGTTCAATTTGTGGTGTCTAAAAAATACCCACAGGCGCAACAATTGCTGGAGTTATTAGAAGCGTCTTATCTTGAGCTAAAAGCGCAGGGCAGGTTTTAAACCGCGGCAAGTCATTGCGCGGCACGTGATGAGATTAACTAAACTAAACTAAACTTAGTTAAGCGAGACAGGGTTACTTAGGGTTGCAGCGGCAACCCCTGATCTTCTTTTACTTGTTCGATCACGACATAGGTATGATTTTTGGCGACACCTGGGATATCAACTATCGTGCCTAAAACTTGGCGGTAGGCTTCCATGTCGGCGATTCTTATTTTAACCAAATAATCAAACCCCCCGGCAACCATATGGCATTCAGCTACTTGGTCAATTAATCGAATGGCCGCTTCAAAAGTGTTAAAGATTTCACTTGTGGTGCGATCTAGCGTAATTTGAACAAAGGCTGACATTCCAAATTTTAACTTAGAGGCGTTTAAGTGCGCGCCGTACCGTTCGATAAAGCCTTCAACTTCGAGACGTTTAACGCGATCTAAGCAAGGGCTAGCGCTTAAGCCGACAGTTTTAGCAAGGTTGACATTTGAGATCCTGCCGTCGACTTGTAATGTCGCTAAAATGTTTAGGTCGATCCTGTCTAGGGTACGAGATTTGTGCGATTTGTTCATAGTCAGTATATTCTACGGTTTTGTTAGCGGATATCCCGCTAATCTACCGCTATTTTGGGAATTACACCAGCACATTCTGCTGTGGGATCGCTAAAATCGACCTCATCAATAAGACATACAATTATAAGTGAGAACAGCTCATGTTATTTAACGGTACATTAACCGCCTCTAGCGAAATACGTCAAACTATCCGCGATCATTATCGTTGTGATGAAAACGAAATTTTAAATTATCTGTTGCCATTGGCCGAAATTGAGGTTGATGCAAAAAGCCGTGCTTGGGAATACGCACGTCAAATGGTTGTAAATATTCGTAAGGATCAAATTGGCAAAGGTGGTGTTGATGCACTGTTAAATGAGTTTGCCCTGTCTACAGACGAAGGCGTGGTCTTAATGTGTTTGGCCGAAGCTTTGTTACGGGTGCCAGACAAGATAACTGCAGATAACTTAATTCGTGATAAGTTGGCTGACGGCGATTGGGGCTCTCATCTTGGTAACAGTGAATCGATCTTTGTTAATGCCTCTTCATGGGGTCTGTTAATGACCGGCAAGCTGGTTAACTATACCGATAAGCAGAAAAAGTTTCAGTTTAACTTGCTTAAACGGACCGTTGGTCGCTTAGGTGAACCTGTTATTCGTAAAGCGGTACGCTATGCGATGAAAATCATGGGCACTCAGTTTGTCATGGGGCGCAATATCCATGAAGCAGTAGATCGTGCGGTTGACCAAGAAAGCAAAGGTTATACCTATTCGTACGATATGCTGGGCGAAGGTGCACGCACCATGAAAGATGCTGACCGCTATTATGACGCCTACGTTGGTGCCATCGAAGCTATCGGCACTGCAGCGGCCGGACGTGGGCCACAGAAGAGCCCAGGCATTTCAATTAAATTGTCGGCGATTCATCCACGTTATGAATTTTCACATCGTGACCGAGTAATGGCAGAATTAGTGCCACGGTTAAAGCAACTTGCCTTAGCGGCGAAAGCTTGGGACATTGGTTTTACGGTAGACGCTGAAGAAGCTGACCGTCTTGATATCTCGATGGATGTGATTGAAGCAGTATTTCTTGATCCGGCACTAGACGGCTGGAATGGTTTTGGTATTGCGGTGCAAGCGTACCAAAAACGCGCTATTTTTGTGATTGAATGGGTCCGTGAAATAACCCTTAAAGCCGAGCGCCAAATGATGGTGCGTTTGGTTAAAGGTGCTTATTGGGACAGTGAAATGAAAAATTCACAGGTTGAATGTTTACCTGACTTCCCTGTTTTTACGCGCAAACCTTCGACTGATGTTTCTTACCAAGCCTGTGCCAAAAAACTGCTTAGCTATCGTGACAGTATTTACCCTCAGTTTGCGACCCATAATGCTTATACCGTAACAACCATTTTAGAAATGATTGATAACGACAAAACAGGCTTTGAATTTCAACGCTTACACGGCATGGGCGAATCTTTGTATAACCAAGTGGTTCAGGGCGAGCAGATATCTTGTCGCGTTTACGCCCCAGTTGGCGCTCACGAAGATCTGTTAGCTTACTTAGTGCGTCGTTTATTAGAAAATGGCGCCAATAGCTCATTTGTAAATAACATTGTTGACGAAGATATTCCGGTTGAGTCGCTATTGGCCGATCCGGTTGAAACCGTCAAAGCTTGGGGCGACAAATACAACAGCCAAATCGCGATGCCAATTAACTTGTTTGGCAGTGAACGTGCTAACTCGAAAGGCATCGATTTAACCGATGTTGGACTTGTAACGGCAATGAAAGCTAACCTTGATAACTGGTCTACTACGCATATTATTTCAGCTGACCAAGTGCCAGCAGGAAGCCATGCAGTAACGAACCCTGCTAACCTTGATGAAATTATTGGCCATATCGAACATGCCGATGGCGCTAAAATGCAACAAATTATTGATCGCAGTCAGGCCGCTTTTGCTAGTTGGTCAGCGGTTCCTGTTGCAGAGCGAGCGCAGGTATTATTAAAAACGGCTGATCTTTTAGAAGAGCATCGTGATGAGCTGATTGCAATTTGTATTAAAGAAGCAGGAAAAATCCCGGTTGACGGCGTGTCTGAAGTACGTGAAGCGGTCGACTTTTGTCGTTACTACGCCGCGCGTGCGCAAGAGCTAATGGCCGATCCTAAGCTAGAGTCTCGTGGTGTTATTTTGTGTATTAGCCCATGGAACTTCCCATTAGCTATTTTCCTTGGTCAGGTAGCCGCGGCGATCGTTGCTGGGAATACAGTGGTTGCAAAACCTGCTGAACAAACCAGCTTAATTGCCCTGCGTACTATCGAACTCATGCAACAAGCGGGTCTGCCAAGCGATGTCGTGCAAGCGGTTATTGCTCGTGGTAGCAAGGTTGGGAAAATAATTATTCCTGACCCACGCATTCAAGGTGTGATGTTTACGGGTTCAACTGAAACCGGTACTATTATTGCGCAAACCTTGGCTGCTCGTGAAGGGGACCCTGTTCCTTTGATTGCTGAAACTGGTGGTCAAAACTGTATGATCGTTGACTCAACAGCCTTGCCTGAGCAAGTGGTTGATGATGTGGTTTCTTCAGGCTTCCAGTCTGCGGGGCAACGTTGTTCTGCACTAAGAGTTTTATTCTTGCAAGAAGATATCGCTGACAAAGTGATCGACATGATCAAAGGTGCGATGGCTGAGTTGCATGTTGGCGACCCAGCGTTTTTTAGCACCGATGTTGGTCCGGTTATCGACAGCAAAGCCTTTGGCGCGTTAAACGCTCACGTTGATTACTTAAAAGAGTTGGCACCAAGCGGCAAAGCGACCTTGCACTATACTTGTGCGCTGCCAGAAATGGGCACCACGGGTAACTATTTCTTTGCACCACGCCTATATGAAATCAGTGATTTGTCTGTACTTAAGCAAGAAGTTTTTGGTCCTTGTGTCCATGTTATTCGCTTTAAAGGCAAAGACATTGAGCAGGTGATTGATCAAGTTAACTCAACCGGTTTTGGTTTAACGATGGGCATTCATACCCGGATCGACCAAAAAGCTGAGTTCTTAGCGCAGCGTTCTCGCGCTGGTAATGTTTATGTTAATCGTAATACCATCGGCGCAGTTGTTGGCGTGCAACCATTTGGCGGCCGTGGTCTTTCTGGCACCGGACCTAAAGCTGGTGGCCCGCTGTACCTTACGCGCATGGTTAAAGAGCAGGGCAGCAGTGTTGCTGCAAAGCTTAGTGATGACAAAATTGCTGCATTAACCGCATTGTTTGCGACCGACAGTGCCAATGCCTCATTAATTGATGGCATGATGCAACACAGTAAAAACATTGCGATTGATTGGGCGCACAGCGATCTTAATACCCGTATTTCAGCTTTACGCCAGTTATTAGCGCAAGTAAGCAGTCAAAGTGCGATGAAACTGCAACCTGAATTGGCCGCAACTATTACGGCTGCCAGCGCGCAGTTAATTATGATCGAGAAGAAACTGAGCAAGCCGACCCAATTACCCGGACCAACAGGTGAGTCTAATACTTTGCACCTCGAATCTCGTGGTTGTGTCTCGGTAGTGCGCGACGCTGATACGTCGTTTGATTTCTGGTTTGTTGGCATTATCACGGCTCTGGCTGCTGGTAATACCGTGGTAACTTGTGTTGAACAAGCTTATTTAGCGCAGGCTCAGGTTATTCGTGACAGCTTAAATAAAATTGGCTTAGTCCAGGGCGTTTTCCAAGTGGCACAATTGAGTCAACTGGAAAATCTTAACGCGCACGACCATCTTTGTGGCGCGGTAGTTGACAACAAAACGGGTTTGACCCATGTGATTAATCAGCAGTTAGCCGCTCGAGTTGGCGCAATATTGCCAGTAATTAGTGCGGTAAGCCATAAAGTGTTGTTTGAACGCTTGGTGACGGAAAAAACCATCAGTGTTGATACGACAGCAGCCGGTGGTAACGCTTCACTAATGACGATGGATATCGAAGATTAGTCTGTCAGTTAACGACTAAACTCTGATAACTAGATTCTAAAAACGACAGAGAACGTCCATACCATTCATTGGTGTGGGCGTTTTTTTATCTCTAGCAACGGTTTAATCACTAAGCCAGCGCCGCGCGACAGAATAATAATCAGTATTATGGTCCCGTGCGGTATTATCATCTGCAAATATAATCTCTTCATCCTATTGTCATATTTCATTGATAGTTTAGTCTTTTATTTGATTTAGCTTGATCGCTATTGATATTGATTTATATTCAATTGTACTTTTAATGTGCGCTAATAATTATTCTTCACAGCGTTGGCGTTATTAAAGGTTAGGAAGGTCGTTCGACAGTTGTATTTTTATAATGATAATTTAAACAAGGTGATTTTATGTTTTTTAAGAAAATGGTACCGGTATTATCTTTGGGCGCATGTTTGTTAACACCAATCAGCCACGCAGAGGTAAAAAATATTATTTTAATGATTGGCGATGGTATGGGGCCACAACAAGTTGGCTTACTTGAATTGTATGCTCGCGAAGCGCCGCACTCGATTTATAATGGCAATAGCACTGGTTTAAGTAAGTTTGCTGAAAGCGGACTATTAGGGTTGTCATTGACTAACCCTGATGATGCTATCGTGGTTGATTCGGCCTGTTCAGCGACCCAATTGGCCATCGGCTTTACCGCACCGTCGGAAGTTGTCGGGCTTGATAGCCAGGGTAACCCTCAAGAAACGCTGCTAGAAAAAGCCAAGCGCTTAGGCAAAGCGACTGGGCTTATTTCTGATACTCGGTTAACTCACGCTACACCAGCAGCATTTGCTGCGCATCAACCGCATCGCTCGCTAGAAAATGAAATAGCACAAGAAATGTTGGCAGTTGGGCCAGATGTGATGTTGTCTGGCGGTCTGCGCCACTGGATCCCAAAAGAAATTAATGACAAAGGCCAGGCTTATCAAGCATTACTAAAAGCCACTGATGGCAAAGTAAGATTAAAATCAAAACGTAAAGACAACATTGATTTAATTGCCAAAGCGAAAGCAGATGGTTACCAAATTGCCTTTACTAAGGATCAATTAAGCCAGTCGAGTGATTCTGGGAAAGTGCTGGGTTTGTTTGCCTATTCTGGCATGCTCGATGGCATTGAATATAGCAAGAGTAAAAATGACCCACAGCGCAGTCAACCTTCTTTAAAAGAGATGACAGAGAAAGCGCTCAATATCTTAAGTAAAGATCCTGATGGTTTCTTTTTAATGATTGAAGGCGGCCAAATCGATTGGGCGGGCCACAATAATGACACGGGCACGATGTTACATGAACTCCTAAAGTTTGATGAAACGATTGAGTACGTTTACCAATGGGTCAAAGACCGAAATGATACATTAGTGGTGGTTACCGCGGATCATGAAACAGGATCTTTTGGTTTTAGCTACTCAGCTGCAAACTTACCGCCAGCGAAAAAATTGCCAGGCAGTGGTTTTGCTAAGCGTGATTACAAACCTAACTTTAACTTTGGTGGTAAAGAATTACTCGACCAGCTATATCAGCAAAAAGAAAGTTTTTATAGCATGGTTAGCCAGTTTGGTAAATTAGATAAGGTTGAGAAAACACCGCAAGCGCTAGCAAAAATTATCAATGATAATAATGAATTTAGTGTCACGACAGCCCAAGCTGCTCGTGTGTTAGAAATGACTGACAATCCGTATAAAGTGCACAATCATAAATATTTATCAGTGGATAAATTACCTAAGATAGATGATTTTGCTGCCTTTTATGTCTATGGCGAAGAAATAAAATCTAACTTGATTGGTCGCGTATTAGCGGAGCAACAAAATGTGGTGTGGGGCACGGGTACTCACACCAGTACGCCAGTCAGTGTTATTGCTTGGGGCCCTGATGACATCACTAGACCGTTAGCTAACATTGGGCATCATGCTAAAGTTGGTCAATATATGATGGGATTAATTAACTAATCTAATCTAAACAAACCTGAGTACAGGTTAACTCGTTTAGTTTTGATCACAAGGCTGAACAATATAACGACGCTTAATTGCGTCGTTCTTTTATCCTAAGGTTAAATCCGTTAGAATCCCCGCCTATGCACAACACTCGAAGTTATACTTGATGACCAAATACCAAGCTCATATTGGATTAACCAATCCTAAAAGTCCTGATAATGTCGGTGCCGTGATGCGCGCTGCAGGCTGTTATAATGCTTTGTCGGTAAGTTACACTGGTAACCGTTATAACCGTGCTAAACAACGTTCCGGCGCGCTGCATACCGACACCAAAAATGTCGCGGCACGGATCCCCTTAACGCATATTGAATCATTTGAGCAAGCATTGCCGGCTGGTGCAGTACCTGTTGCCATCGAATTGGTTGAGGGAGCAACGTCGTTGGTCGATTTTATCCACCCAGAAAATGCCTATTATGTATTTGGTCCTGAGGATAAATCGTTAGACAAGCAGGTGGTGAAGTGGTGCCAACACGTGATTTATATTCCAACCGTGGGTTGTATGAATTTAGCGGCGACCGTTAATGTGGTGCTCTATGACCGGTTAGCTAAGTTAGGCGCCAAAGAGCAGGGTGACCAACTGATTAGAAAATCGCGTGATACCAACAACCGACTGAAGTTAAGCACCACTGCGTTGGACTAAATAACCTATTACGCCAGCGGCAACTTGCCGCTTATTGCACGGTTAGCTTTGTTGTTGATAAGCCTCAAAGCCGCCGGCCAACGAATAGACTTCGTCAAAGCCACGCTCGACCAAAAACTGAGCGACACCTTGGCTGCTAATACCATGATAACAGCACACGACCAAAGGCATATCCATATCAATGTCACTGAGGTACTGCTCTAGATTACCTTGGTTAATATTAAACGCATTAGGCATATGGCTTAACGCAAAAGACTGCGGGTCGCGTGTATCAATCAGATTAACAGATTCTAATTTGATTTTTTCGAGGTATTGCGCAACGGTCAGAGTAGAGAAATTCACAAAGTTTGCCTATAGATAAATAATCAGAATGATACCATTTGCATTAAATAATTGCCCACTTGTGCCAATTAAAATAAACAATAAAGCTACCGCGTCCTGCTAGCGCTCCTTACCTACGTCCTGTACGCAACGGCGTTGCTCTCAATCCCAATAGCTAGCTATTAGTCAATCGAGCGCCTTGTTCTAATATATTTTACTCAGGCACAACAAGATCACATAATTAATGCAAATGGTATAACATACTGTGGTGATTTTTCTGTTAAACTAAATTTGGATTTTTACTTTAGGAAATGATGATGTATTGCAAAGAAAGTGGTGCGCGATACAAGACTTGAACTTGTGACATCTAGCATGTCGAGCTAGCGCTCTACCAACTGAGCTAATCGCGCGTTTCTATTTAATCCCCTAAGGAACGAGGGCTATACTATCTAGCTCTTTAGCCGCTGGCAAGTCCTTTCTTATAAATAAAGATCAATTGCACAATGTCTAACCAATATCGGCTTTAAAGGTCATTATTGTCGCGCTATCATCGACTTATAATATAGAATATTATAAGAATCGCGGTCAGTCATTAGTCACAAGGTAAGTTGAAATTATGTTTACAGGTATTATCCAAGCCAAAGCTAAAATTTTAGGTATTTCCAAGCAACAGGGATTATGGCGTTTTTCAATGTTATTTGACTCGACGTTACGTAAAAACTTGCAGCATGGCGCTAGTGTTGCGCATAACGGGGTGTGTTTAACCGTCTCAGCGATGGATCAAGATGCCGTCTACTTTGACGTTATGGACGAAACACTCAATGTGACGAGTCTGTCAGGCTGCGCCGCAGGTGATTTGCTTAACATTGAACGAGCGTTACGTTATGGTGACGAAATCGGCGGTCATATCTTGTCTGGTCATATTCACGCAACAGCAAAGTTAGTAGAACGCGATGCAACAGCACTAAATTGTCGCTTACGTTTTGAATGTGACAATAATTGGTTAAACTACATTTTAGCTAAAGGGTTTATCGGACTAGACGGGGCAAGTTTAACGGTAGGGAAAACTGGAGCGAATTGGTTTGAAGTACACCTGATCCCAGAGACGCGCAGTTTAACCACGCTAGATAGTAAAAGTTTAGGCGAAAGGTACAACATTGAGATAGACAGTCAAACTCAGGCGATTGTCGACACCGTAGAGCGGGTATTAGCCGCAAAAAATTTAAGCGCCAACTAAGCTTGGCTGCGCATGTTATATTTACGCCATTGCCGTTCTAATAAAATTGCTCATCGTCAGCATCAACGGCAACATTCAGTTGCCGTTTTTGTTCATCTAAGTGAATTTTTAGGTGCAGCTCTTGACAACAATTAGTGCACTCTTCGTAATAATCTTGATCACCGTTGCTGGCGTCAAGGTCTAGATGGGTCGGGTGACCGCAATGTGGACATTTTATCGTGACATTTTGAACTTTTTTCATCACATTAGCTCCATGCGTTAAGCACCTATTGATGCTGATATGCAACGACCCCCATCGACAGATAGAATTTGGCCGCTGACGTATGGCGCGGTTACTAAGTAGCAAATCGCTTGTGCAATATCAGAGGCTTCACCTTTGCGCTTTAAGGGTATTTCATTAATAACATGATTAATGTCTTGGGTTGAAATACCTGCATTGGGCCAAACAATAGCACCTGGTGCAATGCCATTAACTCGAATGTCGGGGGCCAATTCATTGGCCAGAGATAGCGTCATCATTGCAAGACCTGCCTTCGCCATGCAGTATACAGTATGACCCTTTAATGGTTTTTTGCCATGAATATCACACATGTTGATGATTACGCCCTTACTTTCACGTAAGGCCGGTAAACATGCTTGGGCGAGAAAAAGTGGAGCGGTCATATTTGTTGCAATTAAATCATTAACTTGTAAAACATCGATGGTACCAACAGGGGTAGGATAGAAACTCGACGCGTTGTTAACCAACACATCTAGCCGTGAATAGTGTTCAATTGTTGCTGCAACGAGTCGGGGAATAACACTGGGCTTAGTTAGGTCACCTGCGATAATAAAGGCAGAATTAGCCCTAATCGCATTAAGCTTTTCAGCCAACTGCTGCGCCGATTTTGTTGAGGTATTGTAATGAATTACAACATTATATCCTAAATCATGTAAGGCAGTGGTGGTCGCCGCGCCAATTCGTTTGGATGCCCCGGTAATTAGTGCAACTTTTGTAGTCATTATTAATGCAGTCAATTGTGTAATCATTATTATCCATTGTATCAGAATCTTAATCAAAGACCGCTATTGTGGGCATCGTTGTTTTATCTTGGCCGATTATGCCGCAAAAATTAATAAAGAGACTAGGTAGTCTGCCGCACTATAAGTCGATATTTGTTATATTTTGCTTGAGTGGCTTGATTTAATCGGGTAATAATATTATTTAATTATAAATTGTTTAAACGCAATCAGCCTGTAGATTATCATTTTGAGTATTACGGTCGTATAACAGAAGGAGTTTGGAATGGGTGTTGATAAATTTAGATTGATTACACGCAGTGATTTTGATGGATTAGTTTGTGCTGTGCTGTTGAAGTATATCGATTTAATAGATGAAATTAGTTTTGTTCATCCAAAAGATATGCAAGATGGGAAAATTGCTGTTACAGAAAGAGACATTACGACAAATTTGCCCTTTGTGCCCGGGGTTAAAATAGCATTTGATCACCACTTGTCAGAAGTTAAACGCAACGAGGCTGATCTAGATAATCATGTGATTGATTCTAATGCGCCATCAGCAGCTCGGGTAGTGTGGAAGCATTATGGCGGCCATGAAGTATTTCCGGTGTCTTGGGATGATATGATGACTGCGGTTGATAAATGCGATGCTGCGCAATTTGAAATGAGTGATGTTATTGAACCCAAAGGCTGGGATTTATTGAATTTTATCATGGACGCACGTACTGGCTTGGGTCGCTTTAGAGAGTTTAGGATTTCGAATTATCAATTAATGATGGAATTAATTGATATGTGCCGAACCTCTGATATTGAAGAAATCATGCAACACCCCGATGTTGCTGAGCGGGTTGAACTTTATTTTGAACAACAAGATTTGTTCAAAGAGCAGGTAACCCGTTGTGCTACCGAGCACAAAAATTTAGTGGTACTAGATTTACGTGAAGAAGAGACTATTTATGCTGGCAATCGTTTCACTATTTACGCATTGTTCCCTCAATGTAATATCTCTATTCATGCTATGTGGGGTTTTCAGCGCCAAAATATCGTGTTTGCGACGGGCAAATCGATTTTTGACCGCTCATCCAAAACCAATGTTGGTGATTTAATGTTAACGTACCAAGGCGGGGGGCATGATGCTGCCGGCACTTGCCAAATTGCGACTACCGACGCGGAGAAGGTCCTGGCACAATTGATCACCGCTATTACGACTGACGGTTAACCGTAGCTACAGCGAGAGAAGGTATAAAGTTAGGCGCTTAGACTTATAGATACTTAGGTGCTTAGATATGTAGGAATTTAGTTATGTAGTTGCTTAGGTTTGTACGTACTTAGGCATTTAAATACTCAGGTTCTTAGGTTATTAACTTCGCACAATAATCTAAGTACCAGAGCCTTAGTCTTAGAATGATTCACTAATGGCTATTTCGCTCGCTATTATTTATTGGCTTGGGTACATAATGTGCGAGTTTAATCTCTAAACCGATGTTTTTTTTACTTAGGCTGCGCAAGCTCTGTTAATTCTGATTGTGCTCGCATATAATTGGCGGTTTTGAACCCTAGTTGCTTTACTTCTTAAGCGGCAGGAAATGGAACCTAAAATGGATACACAGCAGTTAAACCTTGTAAGAAATGCAATCGCGACAATCATTGATTACCCAAAACCTGGCATTATCTTTCGTGATGTTACTTCATTACTCGAAGATCCTATTGCGTTTGCTTTGGTTATAGAGTCTTTTGCAGATACTTACCGTGACCATGGCATTACCAAAATTGTTGGCACTGAGGCACGTGGTTTCATCTTTGGTGCACCACTGGCCTTGGCATTAGGTGTTGGTTTTGTTCCAGTAAGAAAGCCTGGCAAGTTACCCCGTAAAACTATCTCACAATCTTATGAACTTGAATATGGCAGTGATATCCTTGAGTTGCACGTTGATGCGCTAAGTCCTGCAGATAAAGTACTAATAGTTGACGACTTATTGGCAACTGGCGGTACGGTTGAAGCGACAACATTATTGATCCGTGAGCTAGGCGCTGAAGTTGTTGATGCAGCGTTCGTAATTTCATTGCCTGATCTTGGTGGCGAAACCCGTTTAAAAGCTTTAGGACTTTCGTTGACAACTTTAGTTGAATTTGAAGGCGAATAGGCAACGTTAACAGTAATTCGGAATTTATATGTCATATCAAGTATTGGCCCGCAAATGGCGTCCTCGCAGCTTTGATCAGGTTGTTGGGCAGCAGCATGTCCTGCAAGCATTAGTCAATGCGCTAGACAACAATCGACTGCATCATGCATATCTGTTTTCCGGCACCCGAGGGGTGGGGAAAACGTCGATCGCTCGGTTGTTAGCTAAAGCACTCAATTGCGAACAAAGCGTATCAGCGCAACCCTGTGGTGTGTGTCAAAGCTGTATCGAAATTGATCAAGGTAATTTTGTTGATTTAATTGAAATTGATGCCGCATCTAAAACGAAAGTTGAAGACACCCGTGACATTTTAGATAACGTGCAATATAAACCGAGCCGAGGTCGCTATAAGGTTTATTTAATTGATGAAGTTCACATGTTATCTCGCAGTAGTTTCAATGCGTTATTAAAGACACTGGAAGAACCACCAGAGCATGTGAAGTTTTTGTTCGCGACAACAGAAGCTCAGAAACTACCGGTCACAATTTTATCACGTTGTTTGCAATTTAATCTTAAAGCCATTTCTAGTGATCAAATCGCTAAACAGCTTGAACATATTCTGCAACAAGAGCAGGTCGACTTTGATCTCGGTGCATTAAGTTTAATTGCCAATGCCGCTGATGGCAGCATGCGAGATGCGTTAAGTTTAACCGATCAAGGGATCGCGTTTGGCAATGGCACACTTGCTATTGCCGATGTTACGGCGATGTTAGGCAGTTTAGAGACCGGCTTCAGTACTGAATTAATTATGCTCGCCGCGCAACAAGATGGCGATTTGTTGTTTAGTAAAATAGAAGAGTTGAGTCAGTTCGCGCCTGATTATGATCAGTTGCTCAAACAGATGAGCAAAGATGTGCACTTAGCCGCACTGAGTCAAATTGTAAAGTCGTCGGCGCGGTTAGGCGATGAGCCCAAAGCGATTGTTGCATTAGCCGCAGCGGTTAATGCTGAAATGCTGCAACTGTTCTACCATATTTTATTGCAAGGGCGCAAAGAGCTAGCGTATGCGCCAGACCCTCGCAGTGGTTTTGAAATGGTATTGCTACGGTTAATAGCATTTATGCCCAAACCAGCAATGCCAGTGTCGCGGGAGCCGTCAACCGACGATGAACTTGACTTGTTGACGTCGCAACAGCAAGGGATTTTGCAACAGGCCAAAGTGTTAACCGCAACCACGGCAGCTCAAATCTCGCCAGCGGTTAAACCTGAACACATGCATCAAGTTCACGAGGCTATCATTGCACCAGTAACTTCGAGTAAAATTAGCACGGCGAGTATGGGGGTACAGCAGCCGGTGACTCAGTCTTTTAATGAGTCTGCGCCAGCCAGCTCAGCCGGGCTAGAAAACCAACGAGTTGAGCCAGCAGGAAATATTGCAAAGCCGGTCGTTAATCAATCAAGTGTTGCGATTGAAACTAATGTAGAGCAAGAAAGTTCAGAGCAAGAGTTTTCAGAACAAGACATGTTAAATATGTCTTATGCGATGGCTGAAGAAGAGCAGGGAGATCATCACCAATTTAGCGCTGAACCGGTGCAAGACATCGCGCCACCGGCTGCTAATGATGGCCAAAGTAGCACAGGGATCAGCGATTTTTTAGCAGCCCGTAAGGTTTTACGCAGTAAAGTCTCAAAAGAGCCGGAGTCCAGCGTAAAAAAGCCACTGGCGGTAAAGACACCATCGAGCCCTAAGCAGAGCAGATTGTCTGCACGTGCCGATAGCTCTTTACCGCAAAGTGATATACCGCAACGTGACCTACCGCAAAATGATTTAGCGAAAAGTGATCGTCAAAATCAAACACAATTGACAGCGCCACAGCACTTTGAGATTAAACCCGCAGCTCGGGTCACTGACACTAGAACTACCGCAGTAGGACAAAACTATCAACCAACGCAAGGCGTAAGCGCGTCGGGTGAAATGGTGGTCGACCCAGCAACTCTGTTGGCCCCTAATACCGACGATCCATGGAGTTTATTGATTGACGACATGGAGCTAACGGGTCGCTTAAGATTATTGGCCATGCAATCGAGCTATCTTAAGCAAGAGCAGCAAGTGAGCTTATTGTTAAGATCTGAGCATCGTCATTTGCTCGCGGCGAGCGCATCAGAACAGCTCGAACAGAAACTACGGCTGCATTTTAGCGCTGATATTAACTTAACGGTTGAAATTGGTAGCGACCAACAATTAACGCCCGATCAATTGGCCGTTAATTTACATCAGCAGCGGTTAGGTCTCGCACAGCAATGCATTGGCAGTGATGCATCGGTTGCTCAATTTGAGCAAAAATTTGGTGCCCAAGTTAATCTTGAGAGTATTAACTACAGAAAACTTAAAAACATCATATAACTGATATATGATTGCTAATATAACGTGTTATTAGTAAATCATAGCGAAAGTTTCACCGTATTAATTGAGAAATAAAGAGAGAACATTATGTTTGGTAAAGGCGGAATGGGCAACTTAATGAAACAAGCCCAAAAAATGCAAGACGACATGGCTAAAGCGCAAGAAGACATTGCAAAAATTGAAGTAACAGGTGAGTCTGGTGCTGGCTTAGTTAAAATTGTAATGACTGGCAACCATAACGTCCGTCAGGTCAATATTGACCAAGCGCTAATGGAAGACGATAAAGAAATGCTAGAAGACTTAATTGCTGCTGCGATTAATGATGCTGCACGTCGTGTTGCCGAAACTAACAAAGAAATGATGGCGAAAGTCACTGGTGGTATGCAATTGCCTCCGGGCATGAAAATGCCTTTCTAAGTTATTGTGCCAGCTAAGTGAGATCACTTGGCTGGCAATTAGCTGTTACACGGTTTTATAGCGATGAGCATTGCAACCGGGTAACTTCTTTGATTACAGGTATATATTGCACGGCAAACCCGTCTCTTGTGCTGCTAAGTCCTTTCCTTTAATATTTTGTCGTATTCCAGTCATCGTATTGCACTGGTAGTAGAGTAAAACCAATGAAATTTAGTCCTTATATTAGTGAGTTGATCGAAGCCTTCACCTGTTTACCTGGGGTGGGACAAAAGTCTGCTCAACGCATGGCGTTTCACTTGCTTGAGCGTGACCGGCGTGGTGGCGACATTTTGGCTAATGCATTAGCCCTGAGCATGGCTAAGGTTGGTCATTGTCAATCTTGTCGTACCTTTACTGAACATGAGCTATGCGAAATTTGCGTTAACCCTAAACGGGGACTTAGCGGCGAACTATGTGTGGTAGAAAGCCCAGCTGATGTCATTGCTTTTGAGCAAACTGGTCACTTCTACGGCCGCTATTTTGTGTTGATGGGGCACTTGTCACCACTTGATGGCATTGGACCTCAAGATATCGGGTTAGACAAACTTGAAAAAATCCTTGCAAGCTTGCAATATCAAGAAGTGATACTGGCAACAAACCCAACGGTTGAAGGCGAGGCTACCGCTCATTACATCGCTGATATATGCCAAGATTATCAAGTGAAAGCGACTCGCATCGCGCATGGTGTGCCGGTTGGCAGTGATTTGGAATATGTTGATAGCACGACGTTAAGTCACTCATTGAACGGTCGTTCAGTTCTCAATAGTTAAGAGATAAATAGCTAAGCGCTTAACAATTAAAGAACAAACAACTAAACAATGAGCGGTCAAAGACAGGCAATTAATGATAATTATTGCCGCAGTGTTGCCAACATCGATGATAAAAAAACACCTACGGGTGTTTTTTTTGTTTGAGCCCTTGAATAATTACTTGAGCCCCCCATCTATTAACTATCCTTGGTCAAATGACCAAATTGTATCGCTTATAATTAGATAACGGAGTTTCGAGCATGACTGCGACTACCCAAACCCATGGTTTTCAAACTGAAGTAACTCAATTACTGAAGTTAATGATTCACTCACTTTATTCAAACAAAGAAATATTTTTACGTGAATTAGTCTCTAATGCGGCCGATGCGGCAGACAAGTTACGCTTTAAAGCACTAGCTGATAATGCCCTTTATGAAAATGACGGCGAGCTGCGCGTTCGTGTTTCTTTTGATAAAGAAGCAAACACATTAACGATCAGCGATAACGGTATTGGCATGAGCCGTACTGATGTGATTGAACATTTAGGTACGATTGCTAAATCAGGTACCGCTGAATTTTTTACTAACTTAACCGGCGATCAGGCTAAAGACAGCCAATTAATTGGTCAATTCGGTGTTGGTTTTTACTCATCGTTTATCGTTGCTGATAAAGTAACAGTAAATACCCGTGCTGCTGGTGTAAGCGCTGATGAAGCGATACGTTGGGAGTCTGAAGGTGAAGGCAGTTACGATTTAACCGATATCACCAAAACTGAACGTGGTACTGAAATTATTCTTCATCTGAAAGATTCTGAAGACGAGTTTTTAAATGAATATCGCTTAAAGCAGTTAATTGCAAAATATTCTGATCATATTTCGATTTCAGTTGAAATGTTTACTGACGAAGTCGCTGAAATAGAAGTAGAAGAGGGTGAAAATATCCCGGCTGTTCCAGGCCACTGGGAAGCGGTTAACAAAGCAACCGCACTTTGGACGTTAAGCAAGTCTGAAATTAAAGACGAAGAATACAAAGAATTCTACAAGCATGTATCACACGACTTTGAAGATCCATTAACGTGGGCACACAATAAAGTTGAAGGTAAACTTGAATACACTAGTCTGCTTTACATCCCTGCACGTGCACCATGGGATATGTGGAACCGTGAAACAACGTCTGGTTTAAAACTTTATGTGCAACGTGTTTTCGTTTTAGACGATGCTCAGCAATTTATGCCAACCTACTTACGATTTGTAAAGGGCTTGGTTGACTCAAATGATCTGCCATTAAATATCTCACGCGAAATACTGCAAGAGAATAAAGTAACGCAAAAAATGCGCAGCGGTTGTACCAAACGTGTATTACAAATGTTAGATCGTTTAGGCAACAAAGATCCTGAAAAGTACCAGAAATTCTGGCAGGAATTTGGTCAGCTGCTTAAAGAAGGTCCAGCAGAAGATTCGGCGAACAAAGAGCAAATCGGTAAGCTATTGCGCTTTGCCTCAACTCACCTTGATACTGACGAGCAATCTGCTTCATTGCCACAATACATTGAGCGCATGAAAGAAGGTCAAGACACTATTTATTTCATTACGGCTGACAGTTTTGCTGCCGCTAAAAATAGCCCGCACTTAGAGCAACTTCGCAAGAAAGGTTATGAAGTACTATTAATGTCGGATCGTGTCGATGAATGGTTAATGAGCCATTTTGAAGAGTTCGATGGCAAGAAATTAGTATCAGTTGTTAAAGCCGATCTTGATCTTGGCGATGTCAACGACGAAGAAAAAGCGCAACAAGAATCAGTGGATAAAGAATTTGCGAGTTTAGCCGAACGTTTCAAAGAAACATTGGGCGACAAAGTTAAAGATGTCCGGGTATCGCATCGTTTAACGAACACTGCAAGCTGTATCGTGTCAGATGGCAGTGACATGACAAGCCAAATGATTAAATTGATGGAAGCGGCGGGTCAAAGCGTTCCTGAAACTAAGTTTATCTTTGAATTTAACCCAGAGCATACGTTAGTTAAGCACATTAATGACGAGCAAGACGAGCAGCGTTTTGTTAAATGGGTTGATGTGTTATACCAACAAGCGTTGTTGTCAGAACGCGGATCATTAGAAGATCCTGCTGGGTTTGTTAACAAAATGAACGAACTAATGTTAGATCTTGCTAAAGGTTAAGTTTAATAACCAATAGTTAGCTAAATAAAAAGGAGCGAGAAATCGCTCCTTTTTTTGATCGTTGCATTAATAATTAACCTGAATACCGGTTCACTACGGTAACTGCTTGCCACGTTTCAATTGCTTGATCCAATATCGATTAGGATTTAACTGGTCAAGTAAAGCCTGATTAACGGGTTGTGGTTCACCGGTAAGCTGGCAGGCAAGGATTTCTGCGAGCAACGACGCCGAACACAAACCGCGTGACCCTAATGCGCCAATCATATAGAGATTGGGGTAATGAGGTGCTAGTGGGTATCTACTCGCAGGCTTACCACGTGCTAAATCACTGTATTGCGCCACGGTAGCGGCGAAATCAGGTACTGCGCCGACCATCGGCAGATGATCTTTAGCACTGAGCCGAACACCGACCTTGCCGGCGAGTTTATTCAAACGTATTGTTAATGGCCATTGACTGCCAGCGGTACAGTCGACTAATTTTTCAAGGTTTTGTGCTTGCTCATTCGCGGTTAATTGAGTGGTGGTTTTATCGCGCTCAAAACTTGCACCAAGGCAATGCTGTTGTTGGTGGGCCGGGGTTAAATATCCTTGATAACACAGTAGTGTCTTGAGCGGTGACAGTTGTTCAGTGCTTTGGACATGGCTTATTTGACCACTCGTTTGGTAGAGCGGTAATTGAGCTGTTTGCGAAAAATTAGTGAGCTGATGGCCATTGGCCAAGACTAAACATTGAGCGTACAGCGGTTCGTCACTATTAAAATCAAGCCGCCATTGCTCATTTTGATAACTTAACTGGCTTACTTGGCGATTATAGATGACCTCAACGTCAGATAGTTTACTGGCATGTGCCAGCATAACGTGGGTTAATTGCGCCGGCGCTACCCAGCCGCCTTGCGGGTAATAAAGCGCGCGGTGACCAAGTTCTACCCCTGCGATATCAGATGCTTGACTTGGACTTAACCATTGCAGCAAGTCGCTAGGAAATAAGCCGCTGTCGCTAATTGCTTGATAACGTTGTTGCAAGCTCTCATTGTACGCGAGTTGAATAACCCCGCATAACTCACCACAGTCGCCCTTGTTGACCATATCGAGTTGGCTGAACGTTTGCCGGCTATAAAAAAATGCCTGGCTGTATAGCTGACTTAAATAATCGTGCTGGTTATTTATCAGCGGATAAAACCCACCTTGGCGATTGCCTGAAGCGGCTTGCGCTAACGCCGGATCTTGACAGACTAAACGTACCTTTACCCCGCGTTTAGCTAATGACAGGCAAAGTGTAGCGCTGGCAATGCCGCCACCGATAATAGTCACCGTTTCAATATTATTCGCACGAGGGCGGTGGTACCAAGATTGGGTTGAGCTAATTGGGTTATCACGCTTAAAATTGGCAGTGATCATGTCACTATTTTTAGCAAAGCCTTTAACGTGAGTAATTTTAAATCCGGCCGCGGATAAGCCCTGTTTCACGCTATCTTCAGCGGTAAACGTCGCTAAACTCGCTTTATCTTTGGTTATTTTAGCCATATTTTGATAAAGGGCATTACTCCACATCGACGGATTTTTACTTGGCGCAAAGCCGTCGAGCAACCAGCTGTCGACTAAACCGGTTGGTGGGTAGCTCACTTGGGGCAGAGTGTCGGCAATATCACCAAACCACAGATCAACAATCACTTGATGCTCAGTTACAGCTGTTGGTTGATGCCTGGCATTAATATTGATATGTAACCGGTGACAACCCGCGATGGCGCTGGGATAATTGGCCTGCAGCTGTGTTGCAAACTCGGCCAACTGTGGCCAACATTGATGAGCATTGATTAAATCTTGCGCTGGAAAAGGATGTTTTTCAAAACTAATAAAATAAAGTCGTTTTAACGGGGCCTCTGGATGTGCTTGCACAAATTGTTGGAAGCTTTGACATACCGCTAAAAAATTTAAACCACTGCCAAAACCTGTTTCAGCTAAGACGTAACTGGCGGATTGGCAGTCGAGCCAGCGTTGGTTTAAATCATTTTTTTCAATGAAAACAAAGCGAGAATGAGCTAAGCCATCATGCCTTGAAAAATAGCGTTCTTGGAATAATTCAGAGTAAGGTTCGCCGTCTTTAGTCCAAGACAGTGCCGCCGTTATGATTTTGTTTGGCAAAAAATTGATCCAAAAGTGATTAACTACTGATATTATCTCATTAAATGATCAAAGCTGACCACTCTAGGGTCAAATTATTATTACAATAGTAACAGCTTATTAAAAAACAGGACATATCATGAAACGCGCAGTAATTACTGGCCTAGGCATTGTATCTAGTATTGGCAACAATACTGAAGAAGTAGCAACGTCATTAAAAAATGGCACCAGTGGCATTAGCTACTCAGAACAATTTGAACAATATGGTTTGCGCAGTAAAGTCTGGGGCGATATTAATTTAGATCCTGCGGCTCATGTTGACCGTAAAGCATTACGTTTCATGGGCAAAGCATCTGCGTATGCATTTGTTGCCATGGAGCAGGCGATCGCTGATGCGAAACTAACGCCAGAGCAGGTTTCAAATCCACGTGTTGGCATCGTTGCT
The DNA here is from genome assembly GCA_013214945.1 of Gammaproteobacteria bacterium. Classification (NCBI taxonomy): domain Bacteria; kingdom Pseudomonadati; phylum Pseudomonadota; class Gammaproteobacteria; species Gammaproteobacteria bacterium. The sequence goes on along the minus strand of JABSRT010000037.1, from coordinate 5,667 downwards.
GGTAGCGGCGGTGCGTCATCAGCAAGTCAAGTTGAAGCGGCTGATAAACTTCGTGAGAAAGGCGTTAAACGCGTTGGTCCATATCTAGTACCAAAAATCATGTCGAGCACGACGTCGGCGACGCTAGCGACGCCCTTTAAAATTAAGGGCATTAACTACTCGATTAGTTCTGCTTGTGCGACTTCGTCACACTGTATTGGCCACGCACTGGAGCAAATCCAACTTGGCAAGCAAGACATTGTTTTTGCTGGTGGTGGTGAAGAAGTTGATTGGACCTTAGCGATGGGGTTTGACGCAATGGGTGCATTATCAACTAAATACAACGATACGCCAGAAAAAGCGTCACGTACTTATGATGCAAATCGCGATGGTTTTGTCATTTCGGGTGGCGGCGGCATGGTTGTTGTTGAAGAACTTGAGCATGCGCTTGCGCGTGGCGCTCATATTTATGCCGAAATCGTCGGCTACGGTGCTAACTCAGATGGCTTCGACATGGTTGCTCCATCGGGTGAAGGTGCTGTTCGTTGTATGGAACAAGCATTGGCGACGACTGAAGGTAAAATCGATTATGTCAATACTCACGGTACCAGTACGCCAGTGGGTGATGTAAAAGAGCTTGGCGCTATTAGAGAATTATTTAAAGATGATGTGCCAACCTTTGGTTCTACTAAATCGTTAACGGGTCATGCGCTGGGTGCGGCAGGTGTTCATGAAGCAATTTATTCTATTATTATGATGGAAAATAGCTTTATAGCGCCTTCAATTAATATTGACGAACTTGACCCTGAAGCCGTTGGTTTACCGGTAGTTACCGAGCTGCAACAACGCGAGTTAACGACGGTAATGTCTAATAGCTTTGGTTTTGGTGGCACTAATGCCACGCTTATTTTTCAGAAGTTTGTAAAATAAGCACCAACTAGCCCTGTAGTTCATCGGCTAAACGCCAACTGACTTATGTCAGTTGGCGTTTTTTATTGGCTAAAGATAATGATTGTGGCCATTAGCGAGCCTGAACTAACCACAAAGTTCGAAATCAGCGACATATTAACCCTGTTTCGCTCAAAAAACGCTCGCCCAGTTACAAATTTACAATTTGTAGTGGTTGGGCATTTAATTGCTGTAACGTCTTGCTGTTATTTTTGATACAATCGCGCCAGAATTTATTAGAGTGCTACTGATTATGTTGCAGATCCTTGCAGACGAAAATATGCCTTACGTTGAACAACTGTTCGGCGAACTCGGCAATGTCCGGACTAAAGCGGGACGCGATATCACCAGCGAGGATTTAATTGGGGTTGACGTGCTACTCGTTCGTTCAATAACCCAAGTTAATAAAACATTACTAAGTAAAGCGGATCAATTGAAATTTGTTGGCTCAGCAACCATCGGTACCGATCATCTTGATATCAAGTATCTTGAACAACGTGCCATTGAGTGGCGTAACGCCCCAGGTTGCAATGCAACGGCGGTGGCCGAATATGTGATAAGCGCCTTAATGACGTTGTCGACACGCCATGAAATGATATTGCGCGATAAAGTGGTGGCGATTGTTGGTGCCGGTAATATTGGTCAACGATTAGCCAAGAAATTATCGGCACTGAATATCGCACACTTTTTTTGCGATCCGCCGTTAGCACGTGCAGGTGCGAAGGGTGATTATCGAGACATGGCGGCTGTCGCTCAGGCGGATATTATCAGCTTGCATGTACCGATGACTAAAACTGGCGTGGACAAAACAGCCAATTTAATTAATCGACAATTTTTGAGCCAACTTAAACCTGGCACAATATTAATCAATAGTTGCCGTGGCGATGTGGTCAACAATCAAGATTTACTTGAGGCAATCAATCAAGGGCAATCGTTACATGTTGTGATGGACGTGTGGCAAAATGAACCGCTGATTTGCCAAGAATTAATGAACAATGTTGACATTGCAACACCGCACATTGCTGGTTATAGCCTCGAAGGTAAAGCTCGCGGAACCTTCATGCTATATCAGCAATGGTGTCAATTAGCAGGACAAATTCAACATAAAAGTTTACTGCAGTTACTGCCTCACCCGACTTTTAATGCAACTAACATCGATCTCAATGCCCAAAGCGATGGTTTAACGAAATTAGTTCGGATGATTTATGATATTCGTGATGATGATGAATTATGCCGGACTAAAGCCGATACCGGCTCAGGCTTTGATACCTTACGCAAACAATATGCTGTGCGTCGCGAATTTAGCGCGCTAACAGTGGTATGCAATGATGAACAACAAACAAATACACTTAACCAACTTGGATTTACTGGAGAATAATTATGTCAGAGCAATTTAATATTGCTGTTATAGGGGCGCATAGCCTGATTGGGAAAGTACTGATCGAACTATTAGAAGAACGCGCATTCCCAGTAGATCAATTATATGCCTTATCAAGCGATGCGAAAGAAGCACAAGCGGGTTTATATAAAAGTAAACCATTGTTGACCAAAGACATCGCTGATTTCGATTGGTCACAAGTCCACTTGGCATTCTTTTGTGAAGAGATAGACTCAACGGTAAAATTTGCACCAATCGCCGCTGAAGCCGGAGTTGCTGTAATTGACAGCACCAGTGCATTTGTTGATCGGCCTGAAATTCCAATGGTGATCCCACATTTAAACGGCGAAGCGATTGCTGACTTTAGAAATACTAACATAATCTCTAGCCCATCAAGTGCCAGTGTACAATTGTGGACGGTATTAAAACCTATTGCTGATAATGTTGGTATTGCACGAATTAATTTAGTGAATCACCACTCAGTTTCAAGTGCCGGCGAAGCAGGGGTTCAAGAACTTGCTCGTCAATGTGCTCGATTACTTAATGGCTTAGAAATTGAAGAGAATCCTTTTCCGGCACAATTGGCCTTTAACATCTTGCCAGCTGTTGGACCGTTACTTGAGAATGGTTTAAGTAGTGACGAGCAATTAATTGCCAATGAAGCCGTAAAATTCCTTGGTGATGGCGCTAGTTATATTAATGCAACTAGTGTGATGACACCTGTATTTTATGGTTTGGCACAAACGATTAATATTGAAACCCTAACGCCGGTTGAACCAGAGCAAGTCATTCAATGGCTTGAGCAGTTTGAGCAAATTGAATTTGATCCAAGTCACCAGCCAACACAAATTGGTGATGCCAAAGATAGCGAATATGTTCACGTCGGTAGAATCCGGGTTGATCAATCTCATCCACAAGGTTTGAACCTGTGGACTGTCGCTGATAATACGCGTGCGGGTTCAGCACTAAACTGTGTCAAAATCGCAGAAATGTTATTAAGAGATTACTATTAATTGTCACTCTAATGACTAAGCTAATGGCTGTGGCGAACGAGATCTTTTTGTTGTTCGTCATGGCTATTTAAGACACATTTTAACAACCATCTCCTGCGCAGTTTATCTGTCTCAACACTATTTATACCATCAAAAATATCAATATATTAGATACGAAAAATTTAATATATTACGATTTTCTTCATTATTTCAATTAATTATGTGTTTGTTATGTTATTGAAAACACTATAGCGTATAAGGGCATATTTATTGCATGATATAGAAAGTCAAAAATCTGGCTTTTGATTTAAATCTACTATAGGTTTTCTAATGATTTTGCTGATATGATAAGCACTAATTTTAAACAATAATTCAAGTTAGCATTAAATCTCCATTGAATCAGTTGCTTGTCTTTGTTTTTTTTATTTGTCCAGGGACAATGATGATTTCCTTTAATAGAGTAACTCCTTTCATTATAGCAACAAGCGCAATTTTCTGGCTGTTATTGAGCCTGAGTAATGCCGTTCAAGCCATCCAGTTAACGGGTCCTGAGGACAACACTGCGCCGGTAAAGCAAGTAAGTCCAGCGGTACCATCACCAGTTACACCAGCACCATCAATAACAGTACCATCACCAGTTGCACCAGCACCAGCTAGCCCTGTTCGAGCAACTTTGAGTCGTGGGTCGCAAGTTTATGGCCCGGTAACTTCAAAAGACACATTATGGCGTATCGCGTTTACCAATAGACAAGATAAAAGACAAAGCGTTGATCAAGTGATGATCGCAATATTTCTTGCTAACCCAAATGCCTTTCTTGATAATAATATTAACCTGCTTAAAGATGGCAGTATGTTATTGATCCCAGCTGCTCGCGATATTGACTCGATAACAAATAGCCAAGCTCAATCTAAAATTGAATCTGACAGCAAAAACCTGTCGCAAGCCATTAAAAATATCGCGCCAGCGGCCACGGTGGTGGCATCGGTGATACCAGCCAAAGTTTTAACGCAAGAAGTGGTCCGCCATAGTGCTCCAGCGCGTCCTGTTGAAGCTGTTATTGAAGATAATCAACCTGAGCAAGCCGTTATTGAAGATGGCGAGCAACTTGATGCTAATAATGACGGCAAGCTAACGACCAACAACCAAAATACTAATACAGCTGCAGTAGCATCGACTTTACCGATTGAACCACGCTTTAACCCTCAAGTTAAAAACCTTAAAAAACAGCTTAATCTAGCCATGAATGACATGCAGCTGTTAGTTGATGAAAATAAGGTGTTGCGCGAACAACTCGCACAATTAACCAATTCAATTGACAAAATGAAGGTTCAAGATCAGTTAGATAAACAATTACAAAAAGATCATCAACTGCTGCAAGACGAGTTGGCTCTTATCGAAGAGCAGGCGTTGAATCAACAAGATTCAATTTTAAATAATGGTTGGTTTATCGCTGGCATTTCAAGTATTCCTTCAATTCTAATCTTGTCGGCCGCCGTATTTTGGCTTAGCCGTAGACGCCAACCTATTGTTGAGCAAGTTGAAGAGCCTACCAAAGAGCAGAGACCTGTTGGCGAACCCGATCTTAGCGAAGAAGAAGGCTCTATTGAAGACGAATTAAATGATGATGACTTATTAATAACTGATGATGGCGGTTTGTTAGACGATGACTTATTAGATGATGACTTATTAGATGATGACATTGGCGACGAATTGTTGGTGCCTGATGACGACATTGAAGAAATTCGCCTAGATGACAGCTTTGAAGACTCAGCAGACGATGAAGCAATTGTAAGTAGCGATGATATCGATGCCTTACTAGCTGAGGCAAATGCGTTAGAAGATAATAATGAAGACATCGTCAGTAGCGATGATATTGATGCACTATTAGCTGAGGCTGATGCGCTAGGTGAAAGTGAATCAGATGATAATAATGATATTGTCAGCAGTGACGATATTGATGCGTTGTTAGCCGAGGCTGATGCGCTAGGTGAAAGCGAATCAGATGATAATAATGATATTGTTAGTGGTGACGATATCGACGCGTTATTAGCAGAGGCAAATGCACCTGCAGTAAGTGAAGCAGCGGACAACAGCGATGATATTGTTGGTGGTGATGACATCGACGCGTTATTGGCTGAAACTGAACAGTTGACCGATGAGAACGAAGAACAAGCCGATGCCGCTGCTGCAGTAGACATTGATGATATAGACGCGTTACTGGCTGAAACAGATGAGTTGACTGATACCGGCGAAGAGCAAGTTGATGCCGCTGCTGCAGTAGACATTGATGATATAGACGCGTTACTGGCTGAAACAGATGAGTTGACTGATACTAGAGAAGAACAAATAGATGACGCAGCTGCGGCAGA
>JABSRT010000036.1 GCA_013214945.1 Gammaproteobacteria bacterium | reverse complement strand
GGAATTAGTCCAAACGAGGCTGAAAGATTATTTAAGAAAGCCTCTTAAACTGTGGCCAAATTTAGTTGACCACAACAATAACAAGGGACAAATAATAAGGGACAGGCACAACTAAATCGTTGATATAAATAATTTCGCGAGGCTACTAATCTGTCCCAAATAGCCCCGAAGCAATACGGCTTAACGAATTTATCTCTAAGTTTCGCGGCTTGAGTTCATTGATTGGAGTTTTTTTGAATTTTGACATACAGGTGCCTGAGGTTATCTCATCTTGTTGATTTAATCGTTGTAATGGACCGATACTCGATTGGTTAGCTCGGGTGCTTACACCAGCTTCTACCGTGGTGATGGGCAAAGTCGCGCAAATGTTCGGTGGTACCTGCGAAGCTACCATATTGACGTCTAAAGTGTTTAACGGCCGTTAGCCAGTCATCTTCATCAATACCTAGGCTTGTTAGTATTTTAGGCTCCTCTGAGTCTATATAGCTCGATTTGTTAGGGTCAACATGGCGGCCACTCCAATCAACCAATTCAAAGTAATCGCGATAACTAAATGGAATGGCTTTTGTATGATCAGTGCCAGCAAACGGCAGTAAGCTTTTTGGTTGCTCGGCTACAGAAATACCACTATTATGCTTGGTTTTCTGTTTTTGGTGGGATTTATATTGGGCAATACGCTTTTGAATCGAGGTGAAATGACTTTCAGATAAGTTGGGGGCGGTGCCTGCTCGAATAGGGTTTAAATCAACATAAGCCATGCAGCTAAGCAATGCGATATCATCAAGTAGTGCTTGTGATTTAAAGCGGCCCTCCCAAAAACGGCCAGTGCACTTATCTTCTTTATTGGCTTGTCGCGCAATATGTTCATTGAGACATTTCATGTACCAAGATATGTCGTAAAGCCTTGCTCGCCAAAGCGCTACTAACTTTTCGACGGCCTCCAAGTGACTTGGACTAATTGTTTCCTCAGTTAAATAACGGTCAACTAACAAATGGCCATTAAACAAACGGTACCAACGTTCTATTACCTCATCCATTGTCCATGTGTCAGCTGCTACCTTATCGACCTGAAGTACCAGATGATAGTGGTTACTCATCACAGCATAAGCGGTAATATTGATTGAAAAAATATCAGATAATTTGCTAAAGCGCTCGACTAGCCATTGCCTGCGATGGTCAAAGTTTTTACCGCTAACCTTATCATCGCCACATAAATAACTGCGGCGTACACAACGGTTGATAACGTGATAAAAACTGGTGGCGGTTAAATCAATTTGAGAATGTCTTGCGCGGGTCATGGCTCACCTCAACTAGTCGAATGCAGCACTAGAGAGTATAGGCCATGACAATGAAAAGGCCCCTAATATAGCTAGATATCCTTTAAATCAATTATATAGTTATGTGTGTCCCTTTAACTTTCCATTATATAGTTATGTGTGTCCCTTTAACTTTAAAGTTTGTTCGCCACTGTTAAAGCGATAATAGATGGCTTTCCTCTCAAAACTGTTAAGATGATCATAAGGCATTCTGAAGTCCCTCGCTAATGAGTTTGGTCGCACTTACTACATTAGCAAATACTTCAGAATGCTTTCATTTAGAATATCTTACTGCTTGTGGTGCACTTGCATGTTGAATTCGGGATTTAATTATATAGTTATGTGTGTCCCACTGTTTGGCCACTGTTTAACTGCTAGCTGTGTGCTTGTTCAACACGTTATGGGCATTAACAGCATTAGACAATTCGAGTAGTTCGTCCTGTGTTAAATGGCGACCTGATAGATAATATTGACTTGAAGTGGCAGTGCCGATATCAGTGATATTCGCTAATGCTGTCATCAATGGGTTATTAGTCATAGTCTCATTTAAGGTTAACGAACTAATCATGTCAGTGGTATTTTTTAGTTGCTCTGTTACATCCACAGGTAAGTTAGCCTGCGTCAAAGCCCCGGTTACTGTCATAGCGTTAAAACCAATGCGTTTGATATCACTGATGGCTAACTCACTGCTGTCAGTTTTTATGAAATTGACGGTGACACCTAAGTGTTGTATTTTTTCTATTTCGCTATTGGCCACGTCACAACAATTTTCCAGCGGTAGTTGCGCCATATTTAGACGCAACCGTTGGGGCTTTAATTGATAGGTGGTAAGAATATTGCCTACTTTGTTACTCAGCCCTGGCGACTCAAGTAATATCGGGCTTATTTCTACATCAATTGCTACATCGCCAAGGGTCGTCGTTGACCATTGGCTCGCTTGTTGACACGCTTCTTCGAGTAACCAACTAAACAGGGCTTCATTGAGTCCTGCTTGTTCGGCGACATGTTTAAAACTATGGTAACTAATACTGCCTAATTCTGGATGAGTCCAAAGAATTTTTGCGGTGGCGGCTGTCATGCGATTATTACTGAGATCGAGTTGCGGCTCGAAATTAATGGTTAACTCTTGCGATTCAATCGCCCGACGCAATTCGTGGCCTTGATGATCACTATCGGTGTAATCGAGCAACATGTGTGGGTTAAACACTTTAGTGCCATGGCCCGGATTGTTTTTTGCTGATGTCATCGCTGCATCGGCATATTTAATTAAATCATAATAATTACGGGTATGAGCTGGATGTAACGCAATACCAATACTACAGCCAGGATTGATTTTATTATTGTTCAAATCCAACGGCATCGATAATTCGTGGATTATTTTTTCGGCAATAATGTAAGCGTCTTCACCTGACGTTAGGTCTCGAATAATGACGTTAAACTCGTTCAACCCAGCTCTCATTACGCTATCTTGTTGACGGATTAAATGAGAGATCAGATCTGCCGTGGCAGATATTAACCGATCTTGGTCCTGAACCCTTAACGCATTGTCTTGCGCTAATAGGCTATTTAATGAGATGGAAAATACGGCGGTTACTTTATTCTCTTGGGTATAATCGACAGTATGTCGTAAGCGCTCAATAAATACTGAGCGATTCGGTAGCAAGGTTAATTGATCAAATTTGGCTATTTCTCTGATGTTCTTGGCGGTTAATTTATCTTGGCTAACATCAGTGAATAGATAGAGATATTGAATAACTACACCTTCAGAGTTTTTGATAGCACTAATATTTTGCCACGTAGGATAGACCTCGCCATTTTTTCGAACGTTCCAAACCTCACCCTGCCAACTATCGTTGGTCTCGAGTTGTCCCTTAATGCCTTGGTAAAATGACTGATCAAATGAATTGGCTCGTAATACCTTAGCCAGCTCCATATTACAGACTTCCTTTTTACTAAAACCACTAATGCGTTCAAACGCGGCATTGGTTTTAAGAATGATATTGCTGGCATCGGTAACTACAATGGCTTCAGTGGTATGTTCAAACACATTAGCGGACAAGCCTAACTGTTGCTCTGTTTGTTTTAATTGGGTGATGTCATGGACCGTGCCGATCATTCTTACAGCCTTATCATTTTCATCCCTTACCACCTTGCCATGCTCTTCAACGACCGCGGTACTGCCATCGACGCGGATGATACTGTGCACGATATGATATTCTTTATTAAATATCACCGACTCGTTGATTGCATTCCCTACCAACTCACGTTCTTCGGGTGGGATCCGCGACATTAAGGTGTCATTGTTAATTTCAATCTCACCAGGCTGATAACCATATATTCGGTAAGCTTGGTCAGACCATATCAGGGTATCTGTGGCTAATTCCCAGTTCCAGCTACCAATATTGGCGATTTGCTGCGCCTGGTTAAGCATTAACTGATTTTCGTTCATTAATTTGAGGGTACGTTTGTGATCAATGCGGTTGCGGAAGGTGATAACACGAAACTCTTCTTGGTGCTGGCTGATATTATTAATCGAAATATCAACCGGAATTTCGACCCCCCGTAAATTGCTAATATTAAGATTTTTATGTGGGGTAACCGTTTGAGTAAATTGATCTGAAAAATCTTGTTGATTAAATTCAATAAACGCAACCTGATCGTCTTGAGAAAACAACTCAGTTATTTTCATCGACTCGAGATCCGCACTTGCACCGCCGAACAAAATAGCCGCTTTGGCATTGACTCGTTGAATTTGACCACGACTGTCGTAATACATAGTGGCCAATGGACTATCTTGAAAAATACTGCTGAGCTGTTGGTTGTTGTGTTGTAATTTTACCAGTTCATTATTATGGCGAATAAAAAGGTTTAAAACATAAATGCCAACGGCAACAATAATTAAAATAAAACCGCTACCAAAAGTGATAAATGAAATAATTTGATTGATCTTATCTTCGTTCATTTGAGCCATCAGGTTATTGTTTTGCTTATAGGCGTGGTGTAAAGAGGTCAGCGAATGATTTATTTCCTCTTGATTTATCAGTGCGCTAAGGTCTCGTAATTTTACCAAGTTCTTGGTGTCAATTAAGTTGGTTGCTAATAAATAATTATTTTGAATTTTATCGATGATGGCGTTTAATTTAACCAGCGCTACTGCTTCGGTATCATTGATATGGTCAAGGGCCTTGTAGTGGCCAAGACTGAGTTTGATATCAGCAATTAAACGTTCAACGTGAGCGGCTTCATTGCGGCCTTTCTTTTCAAGAAAAACATTAAATGCCGACTTTATTCCGGTTTCGTTAAGCCCAGTATTTAATGTATTTAACAAGCTATGTTGGTGGTGAGAGCGATCATTTATTTGCTCTATATTGGTCTGGCTTTCTATAATTTGTTTAATTAATATTTGGCCAAACGCCAGTAAGCCAATTGACAACACTATCATCATTATCGCAACAGCTAACGATTTAGTATTGCTAGTAACTGAAGATACAATTAGTTTTTTCATTAAAACATCCATGTTTTGTTGTTGCAGATTACGTCAATTATTCGCCACGCTAATTCAAGGGCTATCTAAATTTATCGCAGGTGCAATGGTATTGAATTTAATTAGCTTTATCTAAAACTTAACTTATTTTTAACTGCAGTTGCAACTTGTTCTTGTTAAAAATGAAAATAGTTATTTTTCGGATCAACTAGTTGGGTTTAAAACTCAATACAAATTAGTTGATTACAGCGGTGGGATTGGGCCGCTAGTGACCTGCTTTTTCATTACCATTGAGTCTTCTTTGGCCGCTTGCGCTAATATTGCGGGGCTAATAACGGAGGCTATGTTCATGGCTTTTAGGGTTTCGTAATATCGCCTGATGTTATCAACATAATGAGCCGCTTCACGGCCTCTGGCAAAACCGTGGCGGGTTGTTTTATGGTATTTGCTTTTTTCGAGTAAAGGTAAAATATGTTTAATACTGGCCCAACTATCAGGGTTTTTATTTAAACGCCGCGCTAACGTTCGAGCATCCATTAAGTGACCCATTCCGATATTATAGGCGGCCAACGCGAACCAAAATTTCTGATCTTGCTCTAGTGTATCGGGCATCCGATGTAATAATTGTTGTAAATAGCGGGCGCCACCTTGAATGCTTTGCTCTGGGTCTAAACGGTTAGCTATACCCACTTGTTTTGCAGTCGCGCGTGTTAACATCATCAGTCCTCGTACCCCAGTAGGAGAACGGGCCGCGGGATCCCAATGAGACTCTTGATAAGCGGTCGCAGCGAGTTTAAGCCAGTGAATAGTGTCAGCGTTTAGTTCAAAAGACAGTTGATATTTAGGCAGGGTAGTGGAGATAGCACGAATAAACGCGCGAGTATCAACATAGTCAAATCTTTGAACATGTCCAAAGTATTTTTCTTCAAGCCGCACCATGGTGCCATCACTTTGAATTTGACCAAAAAAGTCAATAATTTCACCGTATAAGGAATCATCGGTGAGCTTGCTAACAGCCCAAGCGAGCGATTGTGGTTCGCTAACTGTCATTGCTAAACTAATATCTGGGTAAAGACGCCTATTACGTGCAAGCACGGTGGAGTCGGCAATGGTATAGTCAATTTTCCCTTGAATTAACTGCGCCAACAACTGGTCAGGATTGAACTGTGTTGTGGTGCGCCATGTTAGGTCAGGATTTTTTAGTTTGAGTTGCTTTAAGGTTTCTAAGTGACTACTGCCAGCGATCACCGTTAAGTTACCGCTTAATTGACCCAGATCACGGGGACGCTTTTTACCTTGTTTATACACCAGCTGTTGGGTGATTTGATAATATGGCGGACCAAAGCGCATGGCCGAGCGACGCTCGTCGGTAACCGATAATCCAGTCGCAAGAATATCAATTTTATTATCATCTAACATCTTAAATAATTTTGGCAAATCTGCACTGGCCACGACTTCGAGTTCAACCCCAAGTTGAGCAGCAAATCGTTGGGTTAAATTTTGTTCGAGTTCACTCGAGGTGAGGTCAGATTTAAAGTAACTGGCAGGGCCGTATAAGGTACCAATAATCAAGGTGTCACGTTGCTTTATTTGTTCAAGATGAGAGCGCTCAATGGGTTCGTTACAGCCGGCTAACAGCACGGATATTAAACTAAGTATTGTCAGGCGCCAACAAGGGTGGCCGAGAATGCTATACAACAATACAATTCCTTGCTTGTTAATCGTCATAATAGGTTATATCAGAACCAACCATTGAACAATAGTAACAACCAATATCAATAAACGATGAACAGGGGACATCGCACTCATTAAGGTTGGTCGGTGCTAAGGTACGTAAAATGCACTATTTTATAGTTCTGTGAAATGCAATCTAATAAAAAGCCATAAAATAGTTAATTTTGTGACCTGTTTCACTTATAATGGCGCGGAATTTTAGCCTATCTACTTTAAATTGGTGATTAATCCTATGGAAATCCTCCGTGGTGCCCCGGCCCTATCAGAATTTCGTGTTAACAAATTATTGGCGACCAGCAACGAGCTGGCGCTAGGTGTAACCAACATTTACGCAGAATTTGTTCATTTTGCTGATTTATCGGCAGAATTATCTGCTGCTGAATTGGAAAAGCTAAATAAACTACTCACTTATGGTCCAACCATAACCGAGCATCAGCCAGCGGGTAAACTGCTGTTAGTGACTCCGCGCCCTGGCACTATTTCGCCATGGTCTTCTAAAGCGACGGACATAGCTAATAACTGTGGTTTAACTCAGGTTAAACGACTTGAACGTGGTATTGCTTATTACATTGAAGGTGAATTATCAGCTGAGCAATGGCAACAAATCAGCGGATTAGTTCATGACCGCATGATGGAAGTTGTGTGTGGCGAACTAACAGACGCTCAGGCACTGTTTGTTACCGCGACTCCAAGTGAAATGACCGCGATCGATATTCTCAGCGGCGGTCGTGATGCCTTAGTGAAAGCTAACGTCGAATTAGGCTTGGCCCTAGCCGATGATGAGATTGACTATTTAGTCGATGCGTTTATCGAGCTAAACCGTAATCCTAATGACATTGAACTAATGATGTTTGCTCAGGCGAACTCAGAGCACTGTCGCCATAAGATCTTTAACGCTGATTGGACAATCGACGGCGTTGATCAACCAAAATCATTATTTAAGATGATTAAAAACACCTATGAAACCCATCCTGAAAACGTATTGTCTGCTTATAAAGATAATGCGTCAGTGATGGTGGGTTCAAAAGCCGGTCGTTTCTTTCCTAATCCCGAAACCTGTGAATATGAATACAACCAAGAAGATATTCATATCTTAATGAAGGTTGAAACCCATAACCACCCAACGGCCATTTCACCATTTCCTGGCGCAGCAACGGGCAATGGCGGTGAAATTCGTGATGAAGGTGCAACGGGGCGTGGATCGAAGCCAAAAGCAGGCTTAACCGGTTATACCGTTTCTAATTTACGCATTCCAGGGGCGCTGCAGCCGTGGGAAACAGATTTTGGCAAGCCTAGTCGCATTGTTTCGGCCCTTGATATTATGACCGAAGGCCCATTGGGCGGTGCGGCATTTAATAATGAATTTGGCCGTCCCGCAATTTGTGGTTATTTTAGAACGTATGAAGAGCAAGTTGTGTCACATAACGGCCTTGAAGTTCGTGGTTACCACAAACCAATCATGATCGCTGGTGGTCTGGGCAATATCCGTGACCAGCACGTGCAAAAAGGTGAGATCCCTGTTGGCGCTAAGTTAATCGTGTTGGGTGGACCCGCGATGAATATTGGGCTTGGTGGCGGCGCAGCTTCATCGATGGCTTCTGGTCAGTCAGCAGAAAACCTCGATTTCGCTTCGGTTCAACGTGAAAACCCTGAAATAGAACGTCGTTGTCAGGAAGTGATTGACCGTTGTTGGCAGCTTGGCGAAGACAATCCTATTGCCTTTATCCATGACGTTGGCGCGGGTGGTATTTCAAATGCATTCCCAGAACTTGTCAATGACGGTGGTCGTGGTGGTAAGTTTGAACTGCGTAACGTACCAAACGATGAACCAGGCATGGCGCCACACGAAATTTGGTGTAATGAATCACAAGAACGTTATGTTATGGCAGTGCCAGTCGAAAAACTAGCACAGTTCGAAGCAATTTGTTTGCGAGAACGTGCGCCGTTTGCAGTGGTTGGTGAAGCAACTGAAGAAGCGCATTTGTCGTTAACAGATAGTCACTTTGACAATCAGCCAATCGATATGCCGCTTGATGTTTTATTAGGTAAGCCACCTAAAATGCATCGCGATGCGACAACCCAAGTCACCGCTGGTCAAGCATTAGATTTGACCGATGTTAGCCTTGATGATGCGGTAACGCGGGTATTAAGTTTACCAACCGTTGCTGATAAGGGTTTCTTAATCACGATTGGTGACCGTACTGTGACTGGTTTAGTTGCGCGTGACCAAATGGTTGGCCCATGGCAGGTACCTGTCGCTAACTGCGCGGTAACGGCGGCAAGTTATGATACTTACGCCGGTGAAGCAATGGCGATGGGCGAACGTAGCCCGATTGCATTGTTAAACTTTGGCGCATCAGCGCGAATGGCAGTAGCAGAATCGATAACTAACATCGCGAGCGCGCAAATTGGCGAATTAAGCCAATTGCAAATGTCAGCTAACTGGATGTCGGCTGCGGGTCACCCTGGCGAAGATGCGGGTTTATACGAAGCGGTTAAGGCGATTGGTGAAGAACTTTGTCCAGCCCTTGGCATCACTATTCCAGTGGGCAAAGACTCAATGTCGATGAAAACTCAGTGGCAGCAAGACGGTGAAGATAAAACAGTAACCTCACCACTGTCATTAGTGATGACCGCCTTTGCCGTTGTGACCGATGTTCGTAATACCCTAACGCCACAGCTACGTACTGATCAAGGTGATACGGTGTTATTGCTGATTGACTTAGGCGCAGGCCAAAACCGTTTAGGCGGCAGTGTCTTGGCACAAGTTTATAAGCAACTTGGCAAAGAGACGCCAGATGTCGACAGTCCTGCTTTGCTCAAAGGCATGTTCGATGCTGTACAGGCATTATTGGCTCAAGGCAAGTTACTGGCTTACCATGACCGTTCAGACGGTGGCTTATTTACCACGGTGACTGAAATGGCCTTTGCTGGTAATACTGGGGTTAAGTTAGCACTGACCAGCGATAAAGATTTGTTGGCTCAATTGTTTAATGAAGAGCTTGGCGCAGTGATTCAAGTTAAAACCGCTGATTTAGATTTGGTTAATCAAGCGCTGGCCAAACATGGCTTGAGTGACGTTAGTCAGGTTATTGGTACTGTTACTGCTGATAACGCGGTGACCATTGTTGCTAATGGCCAAGCGGTATTTAGTGCTAATCGTCGTGATTTACGCAAACTTTGGTCGTCAACCAGTTATGAAATGCAAAAACTGCGTGACAACCCAAGCTGCGCTGAGCAAGAACTAGCGACCAAGCTTGATGATAATAATCCAGGCTTGAACGTTAATTTAAGCTTTGATTTAAACAAAGACGTTGCGGCACCGTTTATATTAACCGGTGCTAAGCCGCAAATGGCTATTTTACGAGAGCAGGGTGTTAACTCGCATGTTGAAATGGGTGCGGCATTTAATCGCGCCGGCTTTAACGCGATTGATGTGCACATGTCTGACATATTGTCGGGTCGAGTATCATTAGAGCAATTTAATGGTTTGGTCGCTTGTGGTGGTTTCTCTTACGGTGACGTATTAGGTGCAGGCGAAGGTTGGGCTAAATCAATTTTGTTCAACGAATTGGCGCGCAGTCAATTTAGTGACTTCTTTACCCGTCAAGATACCTTTTCGTTAGGTGTCTGTAACGGTTGTCAGATGTTGTCTAACCTAAAAGAGCTTATTCCTGGTGCTGATTTGTGGCCGCATTTTGTGCAGAACAAATCTGAGCGTTTTGAAGCGCGCTTTAGTTTGGTTGAAGTGCAAAAGAGCCCATCAGTATTCTTTGATGGCATGGCAGGTTCACGGATGCCAATTGCGGTATCTCACGGCGAAGGTCATGCTGAATTTAAAGATCAGCAAGCTATTGACGCTGCTTTAAATAGTGGCACGGTTGCGTTGAAGTTTGTTGATAACCACGGCCAAGTAACTGAGCAATACCCAGCGAACCCGAACGGTTCGGTTGCCGGCATTACCGGCTTAACGACTAACGATGGACGTGTCACCATTATGATGCCTCATCCTGAACGAGTCTTTAGAGCCGTTGCCAACTCATGGCGTCCTGACGAGTGGCAAGAAGATAGCCCGTGGATGCGGATGTTCCGTAATGCGCGAGTTAATATCGGTTAATCAATTTGTTGTAAGGTTTGCATTAAGTAAACCTTACACAGACTGAAACCAGTCCAACACGCATTCAAAGCCACCGTTAAGGTGGTTTTTTTGTTTTGTTAGATAATTGTGATCGGCACCGCAAAATATAACAATGGCAGCTAATATTAATCGGCTGTGATATAAATCTACCTCAGCAAAACGTACAATTTAACCGAAAATATCCCAGTGCCACTAAGCTAACTAGAGCTGGTCACCTGATGATGGTATCGATTAATTAACTTAAGATAAGAAAATAATCTATGAACGTTTTAACTGTTGACTATACCGCGAGCGACGCGCCAGAGCGCTTTGTTGAATCTTTGCATAACACCGGTTTTGGAGTTTTGACCAACCACCCGATTGCCAAAGAAAAAGTTGAGGCGATTTATGAGTCTTGGTATCAGTTTTTTTTGAGCGATGCTAAAGATGAATTTTTGTTTGATCCAAAAACTCAAGATGGCTTTTTCCCAGCATCAGTCTCTGAAGTAGCCAAAGGCAACAACATTAAAGATATTAAAGAATACTTTCATGTTTACCCTTGGGGCAAGATGCCACAGCACCTGCAAGCGCAAATCATGGAATATTACGCGTTAGCCAATGAACTAGCACAAGAGTTATTGGGTTGGGTTGAAACTCATACTCCGAGCGACATTGCTAAAAATTACAGCCAATCGTTGCCGTCGATGATCCAAGACAGCGATGGCACCTTGTTGCGTATTTTACATTACCCGCCAATGACGGGCGCTGAAGAGCCTGGCGCAATCAGAGCCGCCGCTCACGGTGATATTAACTTGCTAACAATTTTACCTGCGGCCAATGAGCCTGGTTTACAAGTTATCGCCAAAGATGGCACTTGGGTCGATGTACCTTGTGATTTTGGTAATATCATTATTAACATTGGTGATATGTTGCAAGAAGCTTCTTGTGGTTATTTCCCATCAACGATTCATCGCGTGATTAACCCGAGCGGTGAGCGCAGCGAAAAGTCGCGTATTTCGTTACCATTATTCTTACATCCGAACCCTGAAGTAGTATTATCTGAGCGTTACACTGCTGGCAGCTACCTCGATGAACGGTTACGAGAATTAGGCGTAAAGCCATAAATTAAGCAAAAAACCCTGAATTGATTAAAAAAGACGCATTTTTGCGTCTTTTTTTTGTGACTTATGAAAAAGTACTTGTGTAACGGTGCCGCGCTGTAAATAATAAATATGAGCTATTTTTATCCAAGGCGATTGAAGTTTAGTTATTGATCCCAATATAAGAATGATAACTGTTTGTCGATCCCAAGTAAGAGGGCGAATTATGCCATTAGAGCGCTTAGAACGCATCAATATCCCAGTACTACCTTTACGCGACGTTGTCGTGTATCCCCACATGGTTATCCCACTGTTTGTCGGGCGCGAAAAATCCATTCGTTGCTTAGAGACCGCAATGGAGCAAGACAAATTAATTTTATTAGTCGCGCAAAAAGATGCTGATGTTGATGAACCAGAATTAGACGAAATTTATCAGGTCGGTACAGTTGCAACTATCTTGCAACTATTAAAATTGCCAGACGGTACCGTAAAAGTACTCGTTGAAGGTAACCAACGTGCCCGGATCAATAAATTATATAATGAAGACGACCTAATCAGTGCCGATGCTCAGTATATTGTGACTCAGGCGCTCGACGATTTGGAACAGGAAGTCTTAATTCGCACCGCGGTAAGCCAGTTTGATGCTTACATTAAGCTCAATAAAAAAATTCCGCCTGAGGTTCTGACTTCGCTTGCTGGCATTGAAGATGCAGCTCGTTTAGCCGACACCATGGCCGCTCATATGACCTTAAGCCTTGAAGACAAGCAAAAAGTCATTGAGCTAGAAGGGGTCAACGAGCGTTTGGAATATTTGCTAACCATGATGGAGTCAGAAATTGACTTGCTGCATATGGAAAAGAAAATCCGTTCTCGGGTTAAAAAGCAAATGGAAAAATCGCAACGTGAGTATTACCTCAATGAGCAAATGAAAGCGATTCAAAAAGAAATTGGTGAGTTAGACGACACACCAGATGAAATGGAAGAGCTGGCACAAAAAATTAAAGACTCTGGCATGACCGCAGAGGGCAGAAAGAAAACTGAAGCTGAACTACAAAAACTTAAAATGATGTCGCCGATGTCGGCTGAAGCAACCGTGGTACGCAGTTATATTGACTGGATGTTATCAGTACCCTGGAAAAAACGCAGCAAGGTTAAGAAAGACTTAACTAAGGCAGAAGTGGTTCTTAATACCGACCATTACGGCTTAGACAAAGTTAAAGAACGTATTTTAGAGTATTTAGCAGTACAGTCGCGAGTACGTCAATTAAAAGGACCCATTTTATGTTTGGTCGGTCCTCCAGGGGTTGGTAAAACTTCATTAGGACAGTCTATTGCTAAAGCGACAGGTCGTCACTATGTGCGAATGGCGCTAGGTGGCGTACGTGATGAAGCCGAAATTAGAGGTCATCGACGAACTTATATTGGTTCGATGCCAGGCAAAATAATCCAGAAAATGGCAAAAGTTGGGGTTAAAAACCCACTATTCTTGCTTGATGAAATCGACAAAATGGCGTCAGATATGCGTGGTGACCCCGCTTCTGCCTTACTTGAAGTGTTGGATCCAGAGCAAAACAATAGCTTTAATGATCACTATCTTGAAGTCGATTATGATTTGTCAGATGTAATGTTTGTCGCGACGTCTAACTCAATGAACATTCCAGGCCCTTTGCTTGACCGCATGGAAGTAATCCGATTATCGGGTTACACCGAAGATGAAAAACTTAATATCGCCATTAAACATTTATTGCAAAAACAAATTGAACGTAACGGCCTAAAAAGCACAGAAATCGAAATAACCGAAAGCGCGATTATGGGTATTATTCGTTATTATACTCGTGAGGCCGGAGTTCGTTCGTTAGAGCGTGAAATATCAAAAATTTGTCGTAAAGCGGTCAAGAGAATTTTACTTAAGAAAGTCACAGGCAAAGTTATTGTTGACGGTGAAAACCTGAATGAATTCTTGGGTGTTCAACGTTTTGATTATGGCAAAGCCGGTGAAAAAAGTCAGATTGGTCAAGTTATTGGCCTAGCATGGACCGAAGTTGGTGGCGAGCTACTGACCATTGAGACAGCATCTGTGATTGGTAAAGGCAAACTCAACTACACCGGTTCGCTTGGTGATGTCATGAAAGAATCAATTCAAGCAGCGATGACGGTGGTGCGCTCGCGTGCAGATAAGCTGCGGATTAATTCTGATTTCTACGAAAAACGCGATATTCATGTGCATGTGCCCGAAGGCGCTACGCCTAAAGATGGCCCGAGTGCTGGCATCGCAATGTGTACCGCCTTAGTTTCTAGTTTAACCGGTAATCCGGTGCGTGCTGATGTCGCCATGACAGGTGAAATTACCTTGCGCGGTGAAGTATTGCCGATTGGTGGCTTAAAAGAGAAACTATTAGCAGCCCATCGTGGTGGAATTAAACGCGTTTTAATCCCATTTGAGAATGAAAGAGACCTTGAAGAAATTCCGGCAAATGTCATCGGCGACTTGGAAATTTTCCCTGTTCGTTGGATTGATGAGGTATTAACACTGGCGTTAGAGCATGATCCACAAGGTTTTTCGGTACAAAGTGCTCAAAATACAACAGAAATGCAGAATAAATAGATAAAAAACACCAAATAGCTAAAAAAGTAGTTTTAAATAGTAAAAATTGTGGTAGCCTAGCTTCTGTCGAATTGCTCTGATAACCTGCTATAGCTTGATATAGCTTGGCTGTATTCAGGACAGAACGGACACTTTTTTAAGCTAGGTGAATTTTATTTACCTAATAATATAAAGACACAGCTCAGGAAATTAAGCTGCTGTAACAAGAAAAATTGAAGGGGATAACATGAATAAATCGGAACTAATTGACCAAATTGCAAGTGGTGCAGATATCTCTAAAGCGGCAGCTGGCCGTGCACTGGACTCTTTCATCGACGCAGTTACTGGCGCATTAAAAGAAGACGATAAAGTTTCTCTAGTTGGTTTTGGAACGTTCGAAGTTCGCCAACGTGCAGCTCGCACTGGCCGTAACCCACAAACGGGTGCTGAAATTAAAATTGCAGCGGCTAATGTACCAGCTTTTAAAGCCGGTAAAGCTCTTAAAGATGCAGTAAATAGCTAAGATTGATAACTTCAATCAGCTAAGAAAAAGCCGCTATTAAAGCGGCTTTTTGCATATCTAAAACCAGGGTTTTAGATGGCTTACACTAGATTTTACTGGTAATATATTCCGTTGTTATTAAATGTTTTTTGACCCGTTTAATTGAACCGATGGCTGTTCAATGCGCCAAAATATAGCTGGCAAACTGGTTAAAAGTTAAATGGATAAAATAAGTAGGAAGAGGCTCAAATGTTAGAAAAAATACGTGATGGTTCGCAAGGGATTGTTGCCAAATCAATTCTTGGTGTTGTGATTTTATCATTTGCCCTCGCAGGTATTGGTAGCTATTTAGGCAGCAGCACCGCAGTACCCGCAGCAGTTGTTAATGGCGTCGAAATCAGTTCGGCTGAACTAGAGCAACAATTTCAGCAAGAACGTTCTCGCTTGCAAAACCAATTTGGCGAAATGTTTCAAGCAATTTCATCTGACGATGCCTATATGGCTCGGATCCGTCAAGGCGTGCTTGAGCGATTAGTTGCTGATCAGTTAATTGAACAGATGGCTCAAAAAATGGGCTTGAGAGTGGGCAATGACGAAATTAAACAAGCCATTGTTGCCATGCCTGAATTTCAAGTTGACGGTCAATTTGACAACGATCGTTATTTAAGTTTAATTCGTCGCGCCGGTTATCGTGTTGAGCAGTTCCGCGAAAAACTTCGCCTAGACATGACTCGTCAGCAATTAATGACTGCCGTGATTGGAACTGACTTTGTCCTAGAAAATGAAAGTCTTGCGACAGCGACATTAGAGCAACAGCTGCGTGATATTCGTTATATAGAATTAAAGACACAAGATTTCAATCATGACATCGATATTTCAGAACAACAAATTAGTGATTATTATGAACTAAACAATGGTCAGTTTAAAACTCAGGAACTAGTTAGTTTACAATATGTTGAATTGAAAGTAGCCGATCTAATGGATCAAGTTAGCGTTAACGATGACGCGATTCAAGCGGCCTATGAAGAAAACATTACCCAGTATCAAACTGATGCACGTCGTAAGGTATCACATATCTTAATCGCGACTTCTAGTGACGATGCGGCTGATAAAGCAAAAGCACAATCTGTACTTGATAAGCTTAACGCTGGCGCAGAGTTTGCACAATTAGCTAAAGAGTTATCAGATGATAGCTTTAGTGGCGAAAACGGTGGTGATCTGGACTGGATCGAACCAGGTGTGATGGATCCTGAATTTGAACGTGCTGCATTTGCACTCACGAAAGGGCAGGTATCACCACTGGTAAAATCAGAGTTCGGTTATCATGTCATCAAAGTGACAGATCTTGAACCACAAACGACGACACCATTAGCTCAAGTTACAGATGCTATTCGTTTACAACTGGAACAGGCTGAAGCGAAAGAATTATTTTATGAAGCGCAGCAGCAACTGGCTGATTTAAGTTTTGAAATACCTGAAAGCTTAGATGAAGCCGCTAGTAGTATTGGCGCTACAGTGAAAGAAACAGAGCTGTTTTCACGTGCAAACGTGCCAGCAACAGTGAATTTCGCAGCCGTTGTTACCAGTGCATTCTCTGAGGCAGTGTTAGTTGACGCGGTTAACTCTGATGTTATCGAAGTGACACCAGAACACCATATCGTTATTCGTCTGAAAGAGCACCAACCAAGCGAAATCAAGCCACAAAGCGATGTGTCAGCACAAATCACCAGTATATTAGCGTATCAAAAATCTGCTGAGTTAATTAAAACGACGGCTCAACAATTCTTAGCCAGTTGGAATGAAGGTAAAGAAGTAGCGGACCAAGCTGTTAGTCAACAATCAGCCCTTTCTCGTCAGTCTCGTGATATCGACCCAGCTATTGTTAAAGCAGCCTTTAGTTTAGCTAAACCTGCCGATGGTAAATTTGCTAATATCTTAGTGACGACAACAAACGGTCAAGCGATTGTATCGTTAACCGGTGTTAGCGAAGCGACAGATTTAACAGCACAGTTACCAAATGTATTAACAAGGTTACAGCGTTTACAGTCTGACACTAATTATCGTTCATTTATCCAATCGTTAAGACTTGAAGGAAGCGTTACTTACCCTGCGTCATAAGACGATAGAGTATAACGTTAAATTATAAGTAATAAAAATCCCGCTCGTTTAACTGAGCGGGATTTTTTTTGTCTGCGATTTAGTGCAACCGCTGTTATATCGATTATACCAATTACGTTAAATACATTTGGCCGGCTTGGGTAAACCAGCAATTCGGGTCGCCTGCTTCGCGGGGCCTTTAGGGAATAAACCATATAAATAACGGCTATTACCTTTTTCCGGTCCGTATTTCTTAGCCACAGCTTTTACCAGCATGCGAACTGCAGGGCTGGTATTAAACTCGATATAAAATTGACGAATGAATAACACAACTTCCCAGTGCTCCTCAGTCATTGTAATGCTTTCAAGCGAAGCAATATGAATGGCTAGTTCTTGACTCCAATCATCTAAATTGAGTAGATAGTCGTGTTTGTCGACGGCATACTCGATGCCTTGATAATTAATTGCTGACATGCTTTATCTTCTGTTGTTACCAGTTTACAAGGGGCTGATGCGTTAAAGTAAGTGCTACGAACTGAGCGTAGCTAATAATTTCGATTGTGTCATTAACCTGGTTGGTTAATCCGCGGGCTGTTAAATCATCGGCTAAGGCATAAATTTTATGATAATCGGTCAGTGGTAAAGGTAGCGTAGCTGCGATAACCGCGTCCTGGGTTAAAATAATGCTGGCGTGCTCAATAGGTCCGGGCAACGCTTTTATAAATGGGCTTTTAGTCAGGATCAATAACATCATTAGAAATTCACCACTTGATCGTAACGTGCTAATTGGGCAAACCACTGCTGGGGCGTTAATACTTCGCCTACAATCAACAAACTCTGTGGGTCGAGATTGCGCTCAGTGAGTGATTGCTGACAAAAGTAAATATCTTCGATATCGTACAAGCCGAGTAAACCAAACATCTTGCTGATGTCTTTAGCCCCATTACTTGCAGGGGCTTGGTCCTTGAGCAATTGATATAATCCATCACCGACAAAAAACAACGCAACGGGGCGGTCATAGCTAGCATTAGCCAACAGCAGATCGATAGATTCTCGGTAATTACTGGTGCCATAAGGCGCGGATGAATTGATAACAGCTAAATTTTTCATCAGAGCTCCTAAAATTGAATCAGTTTATCGGCTTTGGCTGAGCTGGTTACAAACTCGCCAAGGCCACCAAGGCGAAAGCCTGCCGCTAGATTATCACTGGTTAGCTGTTGCTGCTGGGATAAGTCAGGATCAACCACACCACGACGTAATGATGCCGCAACGCAGGTAATAAGCTCAACTTGATGAGCTTGATGCAACTGCTGCCATTGCACCAATAAATTAGTCTCGTCACTAGCAGGGCTATTTAGACGATTACTTGCATAGATACCGGCTTGATAAAAAAAGACTTGAGTGAGAATTTGACCCGACTCGAGCAGCGCAGTGGCAAACTTTAACGCACTATGGGCGCCTTGGCTTTGCGGGTCACTATTGACAATAAGTACAAAACTTTGGGGCATTATGAACCTTGGTATAAAGCAAAAAAAAACTCCGCGATAGCGGAGTTTTGATTATACGTTTTTTCTAACCATTAATCATCTGAAAAGCCAAGTAGGGCAAGTAGGTGAATAAAGATGTTGTAGATGTTTAAATACAAAGAAACAGTTGCGCGAATATAGTTAGTTTCGCCACCGTTAATGATGCGGCTGGTATCAAACAAGATAAATCCAGACATCAACATCACTACTGCTGCGCTAATGGCTAAGCTCATCGCAGGAATAGCCAAGAAAATGTTAGCAATCATTGCAACAACAACAACCATCATACCAACAAACAAGAAACCATTAAGGAACGAGAAGTCTTTCTTAGTGGTTAATGCGTAAGCAGACAAACCAAAGAAAATAAGTGCGGTGCCGCCAAGAGCTTGCATTACAATCTCTGTACCGTTACTAAGGGCTAAATAATGACTTAGGATTGGACCTAAGGCCATGCCCATGCAACCGGTAAATACGAAGGTCCAAAAAAGGCCAGCGGCGGTGTCAGCTTTTTTGTGAACAATAAATAGGCTAATGAAACCAGCGATTAAAAAGCCGAAATAGCCAATGGTGCCTAAATTGATTTGGAAACTAATGAATGCGGTAACTGCACTGAAAGTTAACGTCATCGCTAACAGTGAATAGGTGTTACGCAGAACTTTGTTAATCGACAGGGCCGATTCATTACTGGCGCTATATGCCGTGCGGTGTTCCATAGATTTACTCCGTAGTTATAATTTAAAATACTTTCGCATGATGTAAGTATAGACACCAATAGTATTAACTCATTGCTACTATAACACAAGATGCAAATTGTCATAATATGACAGAGTTACTTAAGCTATTCGACGTAAATTTGACCAATTAGTTTCGTTTTATTGAAATAGTTATTTTGAGGCTTGCATTCATCTAATATTGCTATATTATACGCCTCGCTGGAGAGATGGCAGAGTGGTCGAATGCACCGGTCTTGAAAACCGGCATGGGTTTATAGCCCATCTAGGGTTCAAATCCCTATCTCTCCGCCATTATTTAGAAAAGCCGTTTATTCGAAAGAGTAAGCGGCTTTTTGCTGTTTAGGAGTCTATCAAGACTGCGGGTTTATAGCACAGCTCCTAAGATAGGGTTCAAATCCTCATTCGTGCGCCACTAACCTTTCGTCTTCAGCTTGTTTTTTCACTGAATAAGTGAAATATATAACAACAGGTATTACAAGGAATATCAGCTGTAGTGAAATAGACTCAATGCTTGGAAAAATACCTAACCAGCCGATACTTGGCAGCCACTCGAGATACGAGCTTGATAACCAACCTGCGATCTGTAATTCCAATACCGCTTTACCAGCAAAAATAACTGACAGTGCATAGAGTAAACTTGCTGTCCCGGTAAAAAATTGTTTTAGTGGTAATCGAACCGAAAGCTGAAAAATAAGGAAATAGATCACTGCTAATAAAAGTAACGCTATACCAAATCCTGCTGCAATAGGCTCCATAGCGCCGTCAACATCGGCAACTAATGCTTGATAGAACAAGATAGTCTCGGCCCCTTCACGGTAAACGGCAAAAAATGCGACAGAGATTATGGCAAATAGGTTACCGCCATTAACTGCGTCGCCAAGTTTATTATGAATAAAGCCTTGCCATTGCTGCATTTCTCGCCGCGAAAACAACCAAAAACTAACATAACTGAGTAATATCCCAGCCAGCAACATGGTGGCACCCTCAAGCGCCTCTTTTGCCGCACCACTATGGCTAATAATACTTTGCAGCACCCAAGCTGTGACGATGCTAGCCAGCAAAGCCGCTATCACACCACACCAAATAAATGGTACTTTGTCTACCGCGCCGGCTTTACGCAGGTAAGCAATCAGGGCGGCAACGACCAATAGAGCTTCTACCCCTTCTCTAAGTAAAATTAATAAAGACTGTATCGCGATAGACCAAAAGCTAGCGTTTTTGTTTTCAATCATTGGCACATTAACCAGCTTTTCTCTTAATTTCTGCCATTGGTCCTGAACTGCGCTTTTGCTCTTGCCGTTAACTGCCGAATTTATTAACACACCAAAACCAATTTCGATGTCGATCATCGCTTGCTGATCGGCTTGTCCCACGGCAAACTCAAGTCCCTGGCCTTCAAAACCTCCGAAATATAGTTTAGAAAAACGGTCGCCATAAGTAAGTGATTGAGCCGGATCATAGGTATTACTTGTTTCGTCGCCCAATTCAATCACCGCGCTCATCACCGCCGGATAATCTGTCGCAGCTATGGCTGATGTCGCAGTTAAACTGAGCATCAGCAGCATAATAGCTGAGGTTAGACTGACCGTTCTTGTTGTTTTATCCCAAGTTATGGTTAAGCTGCTACAACATAGCTGATAAACGTTTGATATCACGATTTAACTCCTTAATCTGATTTGCATTTAACGTGCCTCGATAACGAATATCGATATATTGATTAATAACCACTTCAAGCGCAGGGTAAAGCTGAGGGTCCGTTGTTTGTAGCCGTACTAGCCAATGATTGGGGCACTCATGCGCTAAACAGTGCAGCTCACGTTTTTTCAGCGCTTGGTTGAGGCGCTCAAATGCTTTAACAACGGGATCTTGTGGTTCGCGTTTTATATTGATGACTAGCCCGT
The DNA here is from genome assembly GCA_013214945.1 of Gammaproteobacteria bacterium. Taxonomy (NCBI): domain Bacteria; kingdom Pseudomonadati; phylum Pseudomonadota; class Gammaproteobacteria; species Gammaproteobacteria bacterium. Next base: position 9,801 of record JABSRT010000036.1, on the reverse strand, counting down.
ATAAAACAAACAACAGCAACAAGCCCAACGTGGCCAGCGCCAATAAGCTTTTCCAGTCTATGTTGGTAAAACCCGTTTTATGCATCAATTCAATTTGGCGGTCGGGATTGTAATTGAAAATCCAAGTTTCAATGCCAGAGCCCAATGAATTGAGCCAGCCTATTCCACGATCGCGTTGCGGGGGATTTTTCTTAACAGACGCCTTAATTGCAGCTTTCTTTGGTGTTGCTGCCGATTCTGCGGCTGCTACTGTGCTAGGTTTTGGCTGTGCCACAGTTTTCGTTTTAGTCGCTGGTTTTTTATCAACTGGCGGCGATACAAAATCTTTTGCTTCTATCCGTGACCAACCGCTTTTATCATCCCAGGCTTCAACCCAAACATGGGCATTAGCCTGACGAACGACAATAAAGTTGGTTAAGGCAATCAGACTGCCACCACGATAACCTGAAACTAGTCGAGTCGGTACACCAGCTGCGCGCAGTACTATAGCCGTAGTACTGGCTAAATGTTCTATGCCACCTTCTTTACGGTCAAAGAAAAATTCATCGAGACTATTGGTGTATTCTTTTATCTCAGGAGTTAGGGTGAGGATATAACCTCCTGTAGCCAAATGAATACGCAGAGCCTGTATACGCTGCTCGGCCGTTGGATATTGCGATAATAACTGCTGCCCCCAAGCCACTAACCTTGGATTTGAATCTTGAGGTAGCGCGGTATATTTGTTGCGTTGTGCTTTGTTTAGCGGGCGGCCACCGCTATATTCAAGCCAAGCCTTTTGCCCGTAGTTAAACTCGGTAAATAACTTTCTAATGCCTAACATCTGAAAATCTTCCGAGATAAAGCTTTCAGTGCTACGGCCAACTGGCATATCTAATGCGTAAAGAAAACGGCTGTTATTAGGAGATACTCGGGCTTGATAACTGACTAACTCAGATTTAGCCGTGAGGGTTTTCTCTAAGCTATCTTTTCCTTTGAACGCTCGTTTGAGTAATTTTGAACGGTTATCCCAGCCATCATCTAGGCTCCACTGCGTACCGTCATAATGGTCAAATACTGGGCCTCGCCAATATAAACGGCTTTTATAAGGTGTTGCATTCTGAAACTCTGCGACTAACACCGGGGCATCGCTTTGCTTCAAGCGGGAAACTTGGCCAGCCCTTAGTGTTCCTTTAATGCCTTTTTCTCGGTCGTTTTGATCAACCATTAATGATATCGGCAGGCCTATGACTATCCCTAAATCCCATAAGGGTCCTTGAATCCGAGGAAAAGTTACAAACAACATGGCTGTTAATGGCAATGCCAGAGTAAATAATTTTAGTGCAAATAAGCTCGAACGTGGTGATAAGCGTTTTCTGCTTTCAAGGCCATGTAAGGCGGTTAAAAACAGCAATACTCCAAATATCAAGTAAGTCACTACCGCCAGCCCACTTAAATACCTGCTGCTAACAGCGCTAAGAATTAAAGCACCATAAAGTACCAAATAAAGATCTCGAACCTGATGACTTTCTAGCCACTTTAGCGCCAAAATAATCACAAAAGCCCCGACAAAATTATCGCCAGTAAACCAAGGGGCACCACGAATATAAAATGATAAAGCAGCGGTTAATAATAAGCCCATGGTTATCACTAATTGCAGCAAGCGTGATGTTTGGGTGTTTAAGGAAAAAATGGAGCTTTGCAGCAGTGGACCTAATATCAGCGCCAGCACAACAATCAGCGATTGCTCCCATGACAATGAGCTTAGGAGCGGTAGCAGGGCATAAACGAGCAAGGCCATCACGCCAAGAAACTTAAGCTTAAGATTACTTATCTTAATGTTCATGGGCTTTCCTCAGAACTGGCCTGAAGAGGCATCATAGATAACTGATATAAACACTGGTGTAAATGGCTGTAGCTATTGGCTGGTCCGGCGTTAAAGTCAGGCAATCGCAAACCAAATTCGGTACCTTGCTGGTGATAATCAATTATCCAACGGCATAAGCTGCTGATCCGCTGCTCGTAGTTCATGTCTATGGTGTCATTCCAGTCAAGCCATACCGAAGCATCACCAGAGCCGCCATCAAATAACTTAACTTGCAACTGATCAAGTCGCGCCATGGCACGCCAGTCAATACGCCGGGCATTATCACCGGCTTGATACTCTTTTAATCCGACTAAAGAGTCTGCATCGTTATGCAGATGAGCTTCGTTACCTTCAACAGCATGTCGTGGCGAGCAGGGCGCGACAGCTTCGGGATAAATCACCACCGCAGGTAGTTCCATTAAATTTCGTGCACTATCAAAAAATCCTAACGGCCAGCGACTGCTAATTCTTAATATTGAAGCCTTATGTAAACCACGTTTACCCGTGATATCGTTAAGTAACCATTGCTGTTGCTGTTTGCAGTTAACGTCGGCTACTGGTTTGCCGTTGGCTGAAAGGTCAAGGTGATCTCGCTTTGCTTGGTCGATCACATCAATTTTAAAGTCAAGCGATTGGCCCGCATGGACGGGCTCAACATTGACGTTTAGCCCGCTAAGCGCCTTAATATTAATAATATTGAGCCAAAAACAGACAATCATGACGCCAACAAAAATAAAACACAGCGTAAACAATAAATTACTGTTGTAATTGACGCCAAATAAAAACAGTACTAGCACAGAACACAGCATACCTAAGCCATTGAGGGTTAGTGAAACCCTAAATACCGACTTGAAAGCTGATTTTTGATGGTCTTTCATCGCGGAATCGCAACCTGCTTTAGAATAATATCGCCAATAGATTCAGAACCAGAACCTCCTTGCCTAGGCTGTAAACGGTGCCCCGCAACCGCCGAGAATACCGCCTGAATATGTTGAGGCATTAACGTATCAGCGTTTTCTAACCAAGCCCATGCCTTTGCCGCATGCAGTATTGCTAAGCCACCACGGGTTGAAATGCCATTGATAAACATTGTCGACTGGCGTGTAAATAAAAGTAATTCATATAAGTAACTTAGTACATGCTCGGAACAAACGACTTTAGCAGCGGCTTGTTGAAATGCTATAAGTTGAGCGGTCGTGAGCATAGGCTGCTGGTTTTCAAGCAGCTGCCGTCGACTTTTGCCAGATAAAATCTCTATTTCCGCAGAGCGGCAAGGGTACCCCATGTGAATACGCATCATAAATCGGTCTAACTGACTTTCAGGCAAAGCTGATGTGCCAATTTGCTCTAACGGATTTTGTGTAGCAATGACAAAAAAAGGACTAGGTAATGGGCGAGTTTCTCCCTCTAAACTTACTTGTTGTTCCTCCATCGCTTCTAGTAACGCACTCTGAGTTTTGGGTGAAGCACGGTTAATTTCATCAGCAAGCAATAACTGGCTAAACACGGGTCCTGGAATGAAACGAAAAGCCGACTTTTCTTTTTCATAGATCGAAGCACCCAGTAAATCAGCTGGCAGTAAATCATTGGTGAATTGAACCCGCTTATACTCCAAACCCAATACTTTAGCCAAGGAATTAGACAACACGGTTTTTCCCATTCCTGGTAGATCATCAATCAACAAATGGCCGTTAGCCAAAAGGCAAGTTAGCGATAATTTTACTTGTGTTGATTTGCCTAGTATCAGGTGGTTTAACTGCTCGTATACGTCGCTTAATTCATTACGTATGCCGAGGTTCTCAACGGGAGATAGTTTTGCAGTCACAATTAGCGTCCTTTTTTAGACCTTTTCAGGTATTAATTCATTGCGATTTGGATTATGAGGCTCAAATAAGCTCAATAACACAATTAGAAACCGGGTTGTTTACGGGCCAGAAATTGTGCTTTGTTGATTCAATAATTAGTTTTAGAGTGTTGGGATTGGCAATATTGCCGGTGTGGTGGTATCTAAGAGATCCCCTGAATTTTTAAGAACAGGAAGGTGATCAAGGGATTGAGTAGTGTTCATTATTTGACTCCATAAATAGGGCAAAACACTGTGCTCAACATCTCAACTTAAGCAACAGCATTACAACAAGCGACCTGAAATGGGTTGTCAGTAACACACAAAATTAATAACTGGTAATTCAACCTATTACAAAAATCCGGCAAATAATAACAGCAATGATTATTGTTATCAATTGGGTGTGTAGAAAAAACACATCTTAACCGCAAGTATCAAAATCTAAAATAATACCAATTCCACTAAATTTATGATCTTGTTGTGCGTGGAGAAAATTAATTTAGACAAGGCGCAATAACAAAACGAACCAGGCTAGATTTGAAACTAATATGTCGTTTTTTAGAATGTTAACAACAAAACACATAAATGATAATGGTTTGTATTCACATTTTAGCTTAATGACGTTAAGATATGATTTTGTTAACTTAATCAATTAGAGTTGTAATCATGACAGAGATAGAAGTGTTGTTTCTTGCTCAATTATTTAGGAATTATACCGTTGGTTTGTGTTTAGGTGTGTCGACCATTGCTATGACATTTTATTTTTATGTCGTGGCTAAAGGGCATACTGATGCATCACAAAATGCGATGATGCACATTGTTTATACTGTTCTGCGAGTTGGCATGGTATTGGTGATGAGCTCTGAAATTACAATGTGTATCTATCATTATCACGTCAATAATTACATTTATTGGACTGATAATCCTGAGCTGTTAATTCGGCTAACTATATTTGGCGTTATCGTGGTTAATGCCATTGCTATGCAATACCGAAAAATTTCGATGTGGCTTGGGCCCATTTTTGCGGGCGGCTCATGGTATAGCTACTTTTTCTTTAGTGTTTGGATCGAAACCGAATCAACTTATTTAACCCTATTACTAGGTTATGCTGTTTGGCTTAGCGTGTTTGGTACGCTGCTAACATTATTAAGATTTGTACTTACCCGCAAGCAAAAGACCTACCTTGGTGATGGCTCATATATCACGGTAGGGAAATAACAATGAACACGGAATCTAATCAAACCTCAGAGTTAGTCGAGCCAAAGCCAACAACTTTTATTAATGCTTTTTATCTCGGTTTGTTGGTGCTGTTGATTAGCGTGGCGGTATTAGCCCGACAAATATATATCTCTATTTACATGCCGTACACGGGTTATGGTGATGCCGATATGAGTTACTTAACGCGAGAGTTAGCGGCCAGTTTAAGCGCGGGCGATCTCACGCATTTTCATTCTAAAGACAAGGCATTTGAACAAGAAGCACCCAATTTGTCATGGGGGTTGTCAGCGGCATTTGACCGCGGCGATGGCATTTTCGAACGTCCTTTTGCCCCAGCTCAACGCCCCGGCTTTAGTTATAATGCCGATGGCTTAGGGCCAATATTTAATCATAATGCTTGTGAAAGTTGTCACGTTGGTGATGGCCGTGCTAAACCGCCGGCGGGTCCACATGAAGCACTTGACGGTGGGTTTGTTCGGGTTTCAATTCCTGGTACCGGTCCTTACGGTGAGTCGTTAAGTCCTAAAGGTTATGGTCACCAAATAGGAGACCGTGCCATCGACGGCGTTAAGCCAGAAGCAACCGTGCGAATAAACTGGCTTGAAACCGCAGGTCAATTTCCTGATGGTGAAACCTACTCATTGCGCCGTCCTGAGTTTCTGTTAACCGACCTTGCTTACGGCCCAATGCCCGATGATGCTATTTTTGAACTTAGGATGGCACCGCCAGTGCACGGTTTAGGATTGTTAGAAGCTATTCCTCAAGCGACATTACTGGCATGGTCAGATCCAGACGATGCCGATGGTGATGGTATTTCTGGTCGTCCTAACTATGTATGGGACCTTGAACGTGGTGGTAAAGTGATGGGTCGTTTTTCATGGAAAGCCAATGCGTTTGACGTACGGCAGCAATCAGCTGCAGCGGCTTATAACGACATGGGCGTTAACAATGAGCTATTCCTGTATCGTTATGATGATCAAAGCAAAACCCATAAAGCTCGCCAGAATTGCGAACCGGAACAAATTAGTTGTCTCAATGCCGTTGATAGTTTGGACTTTGAACTTAGCCCGGCTCAGTTGCGGGACGTTACTACTTATCTCCAGCTACTTGGCGTCGTTTACCGCCGAAATATGGACGATCCACAAGTGCAAAAGGGCGAGCAGTTGTTCCACGAAGCCGGTTGTGCTGGCTGTCATAAATCGGTAGTTAAGACTGGTAAGCATGAAATATCTCGACTAGAAAACCAGCTTATTCGTCCTTACAGTGATTTGTTGTTGCATGACATGGGCAAAGGGTTATCTGGGCGCCCAGACTTTGAAGCGACCGCGCAAGAGTGGCGTACATCGCCGTTATGGGGCATAGGTGTTACAGAAGCCGTTAATGGTCACACCAACTTTCTGCACGATGGCCGTGCTCGTAATGTTCAAGAAGCCATTTTATGGCATGGTGGTGAGGCTGAAAATGCCCAGAAAAAATACACTAAGCTTAGTAAAGAAGATCGTCAATTAATGCTGACGTTTATCAATAATTTGTAAAGCTGTTAAATGACAGGCTATTGATGTTAACGAGCGATACTTTTAGTTAAAAGGGCCCGAATTCAACATGCAAGTGCACCACCAGATGATAATGTTATGTGATGATGGCATAGGCGGCAATATCTATTGAAAATATGGTGGAAAGTCTTTTGATTCTGTCAATCAGCCACTGCCGCCGATGCTCATAATTTTTGCCACTGTATTTATCTTCTCCGCACAAATAGGAGCGTTTAATACAACGATTAATCACGTGATAATAAGACGTGGCACTTAGGTCAATTAAACTGTGGCGAGCGCGAGTCATCATCAAAACCCCGATAAATAAAACACGCTTACAAGCTTAGTTCAATAATATAAAAACACCGTAATTTTTAGTAGATCAAACAAATTTTCGTGCCTGTCCCTTTTTATCTTATCGGGAACTAACTTTTTAGTTAAATATTTTTAATGTGGCAAAAAAACCATTTTGTTTTATAAATAGTGTATTTGGATTTGTATTTGAAGGCTCTTTATCTTTACAATCGGTTGTTGTGAGCTCTATTTTGTATATTTCGTATATATAATTTCCGTTCGGTATTGCGTTAGTTAATGGAATATCAGACTCTGAAAATTTTGAAAAATTTATGAGCTTGGCATAGTTTTGCTCTAAATTTACCGGATGATTTTCGGAATAGTAAACTTTGCTCGGGCTCCCACTTTCTGTTTTTATAGATAGACAAAAGTAAGCAGCTATAGTGTCTGTTTTTTTGTTTACCATAGGAATAAATACAGATTGGGAAGCAAGGCCTATCATTTTTTTGAAATTTATTAGTTCAAATTTGTTAATTAAGTGATTATTAGGTGAAGGCCTATCAATTTCGTATTTGTTAGTATCGCTCGTTATTGTTGTTAATATACGGTCAAGTCCTAAACTTTGTATCCATAAGTGATCTGTTGGGAGAGTAGGTGGTACTGGTTCTGCCGAGCCAGCATAATTCCAGCCAAAGTTGCCATCATCAGAGTTGTTGCCCCAGGCATCACGAAAAACTAAATCATTACCATTTGATTGAATATTATTGAGATAAGGACCGTCCCATTTCTCTTCCCAGATCTCTCCTAAAGCTAAATCACAATTATCTTTATTAGCAGGTATGCCAACATTTAAGTTTGTTCTACATTGATAGATTAATTCAGAAAGCGTGTAAGGCAACCTCTTCATATCATTAAAAAACCCACTTAACACAGCTTGGCTGCCGACTCGCATCATCGGGTCACCAATAATCGCAAATTTTATTTCTGCTAGGCGTTGTTTAGTTAAATCATAGCGTTGTTGGTTGCTGTTGTTGGTGTAGACTTCCATCGCCATGGTGGAGATCATTCCCATCACGGCGACTACCACAACTAATTCTAGTAGGGTGAAGCCGGAGTATTTTTTGTGGATTAATTTTTTCATAACTGCTCTATGATTTATTTATTTCTAGAATGAAAACGATATCGTCAATTTTTTTTATTTCATCTTCTGTCAATCCCGACTCATCACTTTCGTCAATGCCATTTGAACCAAAACTTTGCAAGGCAATACAACCATAACTGTTGTTGCAAAAACTATTCTCGGGGTAGTCAGTACGGTATAAATAAGGTGATCCTGAATGCTCTACCACTTTAAAATCAGCCGATTCTAGCTGATGGATCACACAATAATCTTCACCTGTGACTGTCGCTCTGTTTTGCTCAAAGCGATCGACTAAACCGGGCATGCGTTTGGTGATGCTGTGTGGATAATGAGAGTGGGGTCTAATCGCTGAAGCATTGAGGGTGGCGGTATCCATAGTGCTGCAACCGTCAGAAACTACTTGATCTTTTATTACCTGCTTTACCGCAGGAAAATCGAGATAAGGGCCATGCCAACCCATTTTACTATCCATATCCCACTTCCAAAGTTCTGTTGTGGCACCGTTATCAGGATCTCTAACTTTGTCGTTAAGCGTGCCGACTTTCCATTGACCAATGTACTTAGTGGGCTGATAAAACAGCCACCAAAAATTGGCAGGATCATTGAAATACTGATCACGATATCTATTAATACTAAAGTTAGCAGGCCAAGAGTCTGAGGTTTCAGTATGCGTTGTATCATAACTAAACGGTCCCTTACGCGGCCAATAACCCGTATCAATCTTAAAGCGTTTAATCGCATTGCTGATCCGGGTCATTTCAACGTGGGTAATAGTTTCTTGAGCATCGCGATGGTAGGTATCAACTGCCACTGATGTCATGCCTGCGAGGGCGGCTAAAATCGATACCACTACGAGTAACTCAATTAAGGTAAACCCCGTTTGTTTGGCACGTTGGCTGATACGTTTATTTAGATACATTGGTTTAGTTGTCACTTTACTCATTGGTTATGTTTTAGTTAGTTTGGTCTGTGTTTATATTACTAAATATCAATTAATTGAACCTTTAATCAAAGCTAGCAACGACCACCAAGTTCCCGCTTTTAGTTGCCTCTCTATCAATGACTGTTAGGAGAAAAATTCAGGGATGAATTTTTAGATTTCCGCGCAGGATGCGCATTGAAATCGGTTCCGTTAAGACAGACATTGATAGAGAGATAGCAACTAAACGGCGGGTCGCCTTTCTTTTGGTTACTTTTCTTTGGCGAAGCAAAGAAAAGTAACTGGTGTGCTTACGCCTAGGCTCAATTGAAAGATGATATATTTAGCACATCAAACATTCGCTGAATTCTATGGCTAGTCACACTTAATATGACATCGCAGTACTCATTGCTTTATCCACCTGCCGATACCTGCATCATTGCTTTAAAAAACGCGTAATAAACAAAGCCAACCAAGCCGCCGATTAATACCGTCATTGCCGGTTCGATCATCGCGATCATCGCCTTTAAGCGCGCTTCGGTGCGGGCCTGGTAATAATTGCCCAGTTCGTCCATCACCTGATCGAGTTCACCAGACTTTTCACCAATGCCCGCCATGTGTTTAACCATTAACGGAATTAACGGTTGGTCTAGTCCAACCGCTAAGCTTTGGCCGGCCAAAATTTGTTTGCCAGCTTTGGTAAAGCAACGCGACATGCTGGTATTAGGCATGATGTAAGCAATAACTTTTAAGGTTTCTAATACCGTAAGGCCCGAACGCAGCAACAGCGCCATGGTCATGCCGGTTTGTGCCATTGCCGATGACTTAATTGAGCTGCCAATTAAAGGGGTGCGAATGAGTACACGATCGATTAAGTCTTTGCCGCGAACGGTGGTATAAAAAGCCAAAATAAGGAACAAGCCGCCACCAAGGGTTGAAAAAATAACCACGCCATTGTCGACCATGAATTTTGAGCCATCCATCATCGCCTGTGTTGATGCTGGTAATTGT